>CAIXPZ010000235.1 GCA_903921455.1 uncultured Verrucomicrobia subdivision 3 bacterium
AGCTGTTCGCCGGGTTAAAACGATGATCCATCTGAATCGGCGGAAAAATGAACCGACCCCATTCATATCGTAAGACCACGCGGTATGCCGCCGCCGTCCGGAGGCTCATGAACTCCCTTGGTTGCGTTCCTTTTGATACCTTTTGTTCGTTTTTGGCATTTTTAAAACGGGGTATCAAATCGTATCAAATAGTATCAAAACGTAACAAATAGTCACATGGCCATCACCGGTTGCCGTCAAAAACCGTAAAACTGGTAAAGTTATTATGTCAGCTACCGGGTATCGGGTCAGTAGCGGGCGGAAGATCAATATCTTAAAGGTGAAAGGTGGTTTTGTTGACTGAAAGGGGACCGCCTCCTCCCTGTTTCGGTCCAGAAGCGGTCCAATTTCGGGTTAAATTCAACGAAATCCGATTGCACTAGCGATGCCGGGAATCATGCGCCGTTGTTTGCCGCATTTCTGGACAGCGCAAGACATTAGCCCCGGGTATTCATCCGCCAGCCAGCCCCTTAGTCAGAAAACCAATGGAGCAGCCCTCGGAAATGCTTGATTTTAAAGGGCAAAATTAGTTTTCAGTTGTCTATGGCACAAGCCGTGCTATTATGTAACACTGTAAGAGGCAAATCGCCAATCACCTATGCAGTTGTTACTTAAACCAAACTCCGCGGGTCCTAAGCTAGGTTTTGGCCAGCACCAGGCCAGGCCAGCGGCCGGTCTTCCCTGTCGGCAAACCGAAGGTGGCTTTGCCGGGTCATTCTGGGAGGTTTTGATTGCGGTGGCGATCGTGGCGGTTTTATTTGGCAGCATCATCAATGGCTATCTTTCCACTGCGGTCCGGTGTCAGTGGAGTGCGTATTCTCTGGCCGCCCAGTCGCTGGGATTGCAAACACTTGAACAGGCCAGATGCGCGGCTTGGGACATTGCCACGGGTAAAAATGAACTCACCAATATGACGCTCCTCAATCGCTCCGGCGATGGCGTCAGCCAGCCCATGACGGGCTATACGACCAACATTCTGGATGTGCCTTGGAAAGGTACCAATTATGTCGTGGCGACCAATTATGTGACCATCAAAACCATTTACGAAAACAACTATAGCGTGGTGCCGGTGCAGATACAGATCATCCGGGTGGACGTGGTCTGGCCTTTTACAGGTTGGAATAATCACCAGCTTCAATTCTATACCAATTCCCTGTCTACCATTATCGCACCCGATAATCGCGACCCGATCACCTTGGGCGTCGGTGGTTGATTTTTTAATTCAAACCCAATGAGGATTATCCCCTTACAATTTGACGGTAACAGATGGCCGAAAGGCTCAAGGGGTGGGCACACCCTGATTGAGGCCATGTTGGCCGGAACTGTAATGGTACTGGTTATCGGGGCCTTGCTGACGGCGCAACTGATGGGCATGCGCGAGGACCAGCTGGTGCAAAGCAAGTGCGGCGCAAGCGACTCTTCCCGGCGGGCGCTGCAACAGCTTCCCGTGGACATCCGCTCCGCCAAGATGTGGAATATTGGCAATTTATCTGGCACCACCTTTGTCCCTATCTCCAACGGAGCATTGCAGGGCACGGCTCTGGAGCTGTGTTCCACGACCAACGGCTCCCAATACATTGTTTACTATTTTGACCTGAGCGACACCAACAACAGCAATGGGCGGCTGATGCGCACTTCCATCACCAATTGGAGCCCCGTCATCATCGCCTCGAATTTGATCAATACGCTTTATTTTCAAGCGGAAGACTTCAACGGCGTGCTGCAAACCAACAGCTTGAACAGCAAGTCCTACAAAAACGTGATCCATGTCAACCTGCAATACTGCCAGTTTCAGTATCCCCGCACCCTGGTTGGCACCAACGGACTCTACGACTATTATAAACTGGAATTTAGAACCACGCCTCACCTGCCTGAATAGTCATTTATGAAAATCTCCCTCTCCTCCCGCCGTGACGGCTTTGCCCTCCTCCTGGTCTTGATTCTGGCCGGCATCAGCCTGCTCCTGCTTTCCGCCGCCATGTATCGGAGCAGCAGCGTGGCGAATTTAAACCAGCGCAATAATGAATATAATACCTGCGCCAATGCCGCGGAGGCGGCGGTGGAAAAAGTTTACGCCCGCATGGCTTGGGACTTCCAGTCCTATAACGTGGCCGGGGTTAGCAATAACATGCTCGCGTCCATCTATGCCACCAACATCCCGACGGCGGCCGAGGATGCCACCTGGTCCCGCTTCCTGTTTTCTGACGGTCAGGGTCATAATGCTAGGACCTATGCCTCTTATGCTTACAGCTACACTGGGCCGTTGCCTTCGGCCTACACCGGCCTGTTCACCGCCAACGCGCCCGTTTATCGCATCGTCTCGAATGTGCAATTGAGCAATTCGATGTATAACGTCGTGGGCACGGCGCAGGAGGATGTGTTGCTGGCGCTGGTGCCGCTGACCACTTGGGCTATTTTTTACAACGGGCTGCTGGAATTCACCCAGTGCGCCACCATGACTGTGAACGGCCGCGTCCAGGCCAATGGGGCAATTTACGTCGGCACCTCGTCTTCCCTGACTTTCAATAGCGGCGTTAGTACCACCACAACATTGACCGCCCCGCTGGTGGATGGCTTGACGAGTGGGTGGACCCCGGGAACGCCCAGCACCTGGAACACCACGTTCAACGGCAATCCGGGTTATACCACCAATGTCGCCAGTGTGACGGTTTCTTTGGCCATGACCAACTCCCACTTTCTGATTGAACTTCCGCCCGCCGGCGAATCCCCGATCTCCCAGACCGGCGTGCAGCGCCTTTGCAATCAGGCGCAGATGGTGATCATCGTCACCAACTCCGCTAGCGGATCCGGTAATCCCACCGTGCTGATGACCCTGCAATCCAGTTACAACGGCCAGGTGCCCGGCAATGATCCCAGCCCAACGATTTTGACTTACACCAACGCCTCCACGGGTTTATTGAACACCAACCTGCCGTTCTTGAGCCTCACCAACACTACTTACGACCAGCGTGAACAGGACACCAACCTGTTCACCCAAATCGATGTGGGCCGGTTGGCGACCTGGGCCAACACCAATTCGACGGTTCAAGGCAAACTGCCGCAAGCTTCCGGGCTTTATCCCACCATTCTGTATGTGACCGACCGCCGGACCCATAACGTCAAGCAACTTCCTTCGATTCGCCTCGTAAACGGTGCCCAATTGCCCGCCAACAATGGTTTGGGATTCACCGTCGCCACCCCCAATCCGCTTTATGTGCAGGGCAATTACAATGTCCAAATTGCCTCCAGCAGCGCCAACGCCTCCGCCAGCACAACTAACACGACCTACACGGTTCCTGCCGCATTGCTATCTGACGCACTCACCGTGCTTTCACCCAACTGGACAGACAGTGACGGCTTCACGACCTATAATAATACGGTATCCACCTTCGATGCCGCCGATATGACCATCAACGCAGCCATCGTCACCGGCACCGTGCCTTCCACCGGCACCAGTGGCACCACGTTCAGCGGCGGGGTTCATAACCTGCCCCGCCTGTTGGAAGACTGGAGCGGAAAGAATCTTTGGCTCAACACTTCCATCCTCCGCCTCTGGGACAGCAAGGACGCCACCAACCAATTCAGAAATCCGCAAGGCTTCAGCCCGGCGCCGGTGAATCCGTATTACAATCCCCCCACGCGGCATTATAGCTTCGATCAAAACTACCTCGATCCGGGCAAAGTGCCGCCGGGCATTCCCGTGGCCTTGGTGCCCATCCGGTTTGGCTGGGGCGTGCCGCCGCCGAACACCACCAGTTACACGCCGACGCATAATTAATTGTTAATTCATCGGATTCGGCTTGGTCCAGGGTTAACGGTTCAATGCTGACAAATCTTTTGTGACGATCAGCGTAAACGATCCCCGGACATTTTAGACAATCACCGGAACTTGGCCTGACAACTGCTAAACGAACTTCGGGTTGCAAAATGTTGCTTGCTATCCAAGAACAAACAACACTATAAAAACACATGGGCTTGTATCTGCCATTTCTGAACGGAGCCTTTAAGGGGAAACGCGCACAATTCATCGCGATTGATTTGGGCAGTCGAACCACCAAGGCGGTTTTGATCGAGCGGCGCGGGGAAACCCTGGCTCTGCTGCGTTATACCATGCTCGATGCCCCCATCTTCGAAAAAAAAATTTCGCCGGAATTGCTCGCCGACCATCTGCACGCCGTGGCCGAAGCGCTGGGCGGCACCACCAAGTTCATTGCCGTCGCGGTCGGATTGGGCGACGCCGTGGTGCGGCAGGTGGATTTGCCGCAAATCCCCTTGGACGAGATGCGCACCATCTTGAAGATCAACCACAAAAACTATCTCCAGCAGGATCTTCCCAACCATACGTTCGACTGCTACATCATCCCTCCGCGCGTTCAGACGGCGAACGCAAAAGCCCCCGAGCCCTCCCGCACCACCACCGCCGCCGCCAAATTGAAAGTGCTCGCGGCGGCGGCCAAGCAGCAACTGATCACTGATTTTTTGCACGCGACCAAGACGGCGGGCTTGGTGGCCGACGCCTTGGTGCCCTCGCTGGTCGGCCCCATCAATGCCTTTGAACGGTCGCTGCCCGAAATTTATGCCAAGGAAACGGTGGCCTTGGTGGACATCGGCTTCAAGCACACTTCGGTGTGCGTGTTGGATCGCGGCGAGTTGGCCACCATCCGCACGGTGAACATGGGTGGCGATCAACTCACGGCCGGGCTGGCCGAGGCGATGAATATCAGTTACGCCGAAGCCGAGGGCATTAAGGTGGGCATGGCGCCCGAAGTGGAATCCATGTTGCAATCACAGTTGCTTTCCCTGGGCCGGGAGATCCGTGCTTCCTTGGATTTCTTCGAGCACCAGCAGGACCGGCCGGTGACGGAAGTTTATATGAGCGGCGGCTCGACGCGTTCCGAGATGATCATGCAGATGCTGCACTCCGAATTGCTGGCGGACTGCAAAACTTGGAACCCGACCTCCTTCCTGCAGCTGGCCTTGCCGGGCCAGCAGGCGGTGGAGATTGACCACATTGGCCCGCAACTGACGGTGGCCATCGGCACCGCCTTGGCGGTTTACTAGATTTACCTATGCCCATTCGCATCAATTTATTGAACGAAGTCTTGGCCGAAGAGGATTTGCGCCGCCGCGACCCCGTTAAACGATCCATTTTCATCGGGGTTTTTCTGGTGGTGCTTTCCCTCGTCTGGTTCAGCTCATCCTGGCTGGAATACAAACTCACGCAGCAGAAGTTCAGTCAGGTGGAGATCGAAATCCAGTCGCACACCAATGAATATGTGGTGGTGCAGGCCGATCTGAAAAAAATTTCTGAAAGCCAGCGCCGGCTGGATGCCTTGAATAAATTGAGCACGAACCGTTTTTTACAGGGCAATCTGCTGAATGCCCTGCAACAAATTTATGTGCCAAATGTGCAATTGGTCCGCCTGCGGCTGGATCAGGCTTATGAATCCAAGGCGGGCACTCCGGATAAAACCAATTCCTTTGGAGTTGTGGCCGGCCGCCCCGGTATCAGCGTTGAGCGGATCACCTTGACATTGGACGCCAAAGACGCCGGCGCCACCCCGGGTGACCAAGTGAACCATTTCACCGAAACCTTGGCCAGGCAGGACTTTTTTAAATCCAGTTTGGATACCACCAACGGTATCAAGTTGTCCAATTTATCCTCTGTCCAGTCAAATTTGGGCAATAAACCGTATGTTCCCTTCACTTTAGAATGTCGTTTTCCTGACAAAAACCGATGAAAATGAAACGTTTACCCCCAGACAAGCGCAACAAACTGATCATGGTGCTTTTGGGCACGTTTGGCGTGATTGGCATGGTTTACTATTTTCTGATTGGCCCGCAAGACGAGCAAAATCTCAAGCTCAAAGCCGATACCAAGGCCGAGTCAGTCAAACTCCAACAGATTAAAACAGCCCTTAAACAAACCTCCGCTACGTCCATCGCTGCCGATGAGAAAGCCGAACAACTGCACCATGCCGAGGAAGATTCGGCTTCCGGGGATCTTTTTGCCTGGACTTACGATACGATCCGGCAATTCAAGACCAGCCAGCACGTCGATATCGCGACCATCGGAAGACCGCTTCAATCTGATGTGGATTTGCTGCCCGGCTTTCCCTACAAGCAGATTAAGTTTCAAATCACCGGCACCGGCTTCTATCACGATATCGGCAAATTTGTTGCCGATTTTGAAAATAAATTCCCCCACATGCGGGTTATCAATTTAAGCCTCGACAGTTCTGGCGGTCCCGATACCGCGCCTGAGAAACTTTCGTTCCGGATGGACATTGCCGCCTTGGTGAAACCAAACGCTTAAATCCCATGAAAACCATCCGTTCCTCTTACCCCGTGCTGCTGGCGCTGCTGGCGCTGGCGCTGGCGGTCAAACTTCAGGCCGATACCAAAGTGCCTACCGGCATAGGCCAAATCCGCTCCGTGTTCATCCTGCCAGCCAGTCCCAAGGAAGGGCGCGACCCGTTTTTCCCACTATCCAGCCGAACCATTGGCAATCCGGTGGTAAGCACCAACCACATAGTGGAAATAACCTCGATCAAAGTTCCCGGTATCTCCGGTGCGCCAGGACATTTGCTGGCGATCATCAACACCCATACCTTCGCCATTGGTGAAGAAGGCGATGTTAAGACTGATTCAGGCTCATTACATATCCGCTGCGTCGATATTCAGGCCAATCATGTCATGGTGTTGATTAACGGCCAGATTCACCGCTTAAACGTGGAATCACAATAAAATTACGTTGCCAAAACCCATCAAAACCATATAGTTGCCATCTAGGGGTAGAATCATCCAGAACCAATCAAAATTAAGCCAACGCTATGAAAACAACCTGTTACACCCTGCTCATCGGGCTGACCTGCGTGCTGACTGCCGGAGCGCAAACCAACTCGGCAGCCCCCTCGCAACCCGTCGAGGCGGCCAGCGCGCCGGCAACCGTTCCGGCCGAAAGCATTAACGCTGCGCCGCCGGCCACAGCCGAGGCGGTGCCTGCGGCTAACACCAATGCCCCCGCCACCACGGCTGACAGTGCCACCGCTGCCCCGCCCTCCATGGCTGCCGTCGGCATTCCGCAGATCAAGTTTTCCGATGTGCCCATCACCACGGCCATTGAAAACCTGGCGCGCTTGGCCAACATCAATTACATGCTGGATCCCAAAATCGGTTATGGTCTGCCGGATGCGAACGGCCAGATGAAAATCGAACCGACCCTTTCCATTCGCTGGGAAAACATTACCGCTGAAAATGCGTTGCTGGCCCTGCTGGATAATTACAACCTTCAATTGATTCACGACAAGCGCACTGGCATCGATCGGATTACCATGAAAGATCCCACGGCCCCGCCGCCGTTGTTCACCAAGGTCATCCAGTTGAAATACGCCAGCGTTTCCAATCTCGTGGATGCCGCCCAATCCGTCCTGACGGACAAGCGCAGCAAGGTGTTGACCGACCCGCGCACCAGCCAATTGGTGGTGGTCGGCACCGATCCCGAGCAGCAGGCTGTTGATACCTTGGTCAATCAGCTCGACAAGCCTACCCGGCAGGTGTTGATTGAAACCCGCCTGATTGAAATTTCCAGCAATCCCCGAACCCAAAAGGGCGTGGATTGGACCGGCACCCTTCAGGCCCAGCAAATCACCTTTGGCAACGGTAACTCGTCCGGTTCCTTTGAAACAAAATTCCCCGGAACCGGCGGAACGGATCCCGCGGGTGTGCCCACCTCCGGCGGCTCCTCCAGCACGGTTGGCACCGTTGTCAACCAGGTTGGTAACGGTGGCTTCTCCTGGAACACCAAGGGTGGCACGACTCCGGATATTGGCTTTTTGAACGCCAGTGGGTTGAGCGCCGTGCTGTCCTTCTTGAACTCTTCCGCCGATGCCCAGATTATGTCCACCCCTCGGATTGTCACCCTCGATAATGAGGAGGCTCAACTGTCAGTGACCCGTGGTTACCCGGTCTTCAACGTCTCGGCGGGCAGCCAAAATTCCTCTGGTGGTTCTTCCGTGGCCTATTCGAACGTCGGCACCATCTTGCATGTGACTCCGCGAATTTCGGCCAACGATTACATCTGGCTCAAGGTCCGGCCCGAGGTCTCCAGCTTTTTTGGCAATTTCTCCCAAACCACGGGCGGCGGCACCACCGCCGCCGGGAACCCGACCACGCAAACCTTGACCGCGCCGATTTTCGACGTCCGCACCATGACCACTCAGGTTTTGATTCCCAACTCCAACACGCTGGTGTTGGGTGGCTTGGTCCAGGACAATCCCAAAGGCACTTATACGAAAGTTCCCCTGTTAGGCGACATCCCCGGACTAGGCTTTATGTTCCGCAGTGAAGACAAAGAGTTGAACAAAGACAACCTCTTGATTTTCATCACCCCCACGATTGTCCGGGACAATGATTTTCAAACTTCTACGTCGGGAGATTTCTTGAAAAGCAAGCCCGGCGTCTTAAAGCAGGCTATGAACCCAAATACCGCATGGGATAGCGCGATGCCCGCCGGCAACTGGACTGACCCCGTTGATGCCAATTCCAAGTAGTTTGACCATTTTAAAAACCAAAACGCCTATGAATGCGTCAACTTCCACCCGGTTGTTAAAATGCTGGAAGCATTATCACGTCTCAAACTTGCGACTGGCCCTGATGTCAGCCTTTATTTTGGCTGGTATGGCTGCCTTTTCTCAAGCCACCGTCACCACGCTTACCGATTCCAATCACGGCAAACCCGGCTACAAAAACGGCAACACCTTTTCCGCCGCCCAGTTCCGTGTTCCATCAGGTATAGCCCTTGATCCCTCTGGGACCACCCTGTTTATGGCGGATAGCTCAAACAATGCTGTTCGCATGGTAAATTACCTGGGAGACAAGGCCAATAGCTTCACCTATAGCGCCTTCACCAACAAGGATGGCATCAGTCAGCCGGTTGATGTTGCCATTGATGCCAACACCAACATCTACGTTTTGAATCGGGGCACGGGGAAAGATGGCACCATCCTCAAATTCAACGGATTATACTACCTCAACTACGGAATCAAACAGTTGCTCACCACCAACGCGTCAAAACTGACCAACGCTACCGCCTTGGCTTTGGATGGTGCCGCCAACCTTTACGTCACTATCCAGAGCAACACCGTCATCCGCATCACTGGCAGCAGCAATCAGGTTGTTGGCATAATCACCAACAAAGGCACATCCCTTCGCGGCATCGTTGCCTTGAGCAGCGGAAATCTGGCACTGACCGACGCCGGCAATAACGGCATCTGGGTCATGAATCCGGCTAACACCAATTTAATTGGTAACACCGTCAAGCTGACCGGCTTTAATGGTGCCGCTGACGTATTAGGTCCGCCCGCCTATGCCGCCTTTAACCGCCCGGAAAAAATCGCCAAAGCCGGCAACGGCTATCTGGTGGTGGCCGATTACAACAATAACAAGTTGAAAATCATTGATTCTGGCGGCTATGTCACCCGCCTCTACGGCGTCAGTTCAACTTACTGGGGCACCTCCTACCCTGGTTGGCATGATGGCACCGTGAATCCAACTGAGTCGATTGATCCGGTTGAAGCCCGCCAGCCCTGCGCTGTTGTTGTGGCCAACGATGGAACCGTTTATGCCACCGAAATTTACTATTCGCTGCTTCGCGTAGCCACTGGCACGGGCTTAACTGGTCCTCCACCGCCGCCGCCGACCGCGCCCAGTATCATCTCGGTCATTACCAACTTTGGCCAGGTAACCTTGACGTGGTCCACGGTAAATAGCGCCACCAACTACTATCTAAAGCGTTCAACCAACAGCGGCGGAGCTTATTCGACTATCTTCAGTGGCTCTTCCACCAATTACAACGACACCAATATTGTCAACGGCACGACTTATTATTATGTCGTGTCTGCAATCAACTCCAGCGGGGAAGGCCCGAACTCGGCTGAAGTTAGCGCCACGCCCCTTGCCCCCCCTGCCCCAACTTTTGTCACGGTCATCGCCAATTATGGCGTTGTTAGCTTGACGTGGTCAACCGTTCCAGGCGCCAATAGTTACAACTTAAGACGGTCCACCACTAACGGCTCATATACACTGATTACCAGCACCGGCGGCACCAGTTATAACGACACCACTGTCATTAATGGTTCTATTTACTATTATGTTGTCTCCGCCGTGAATCCAGGCGGGGAAGGCTCTAATTCGGCGTATGTCATCGTTCAACCGCCTTATCCCCCCGTTCCGGATCCGCAAATCGGCTACGTTGACTTTCCGTCCACCGCCACCCCCGAATACACTTCGGTCTTTCACCCGGTGTCAACCTATCAGTTTTATAATGACGCTAACATTGTGATAAAGGGCACCGATGGCAGTGGCACCTATTACACCTACGATGGCACCATTCCAACCACAAATTCCTCCTCCGTTTTGTCGGACTATCATGACGGCATTACTTCCAAAGGCGGACTGTCGCCCTATCTTGTCAACCATGTTGAACCCAATTTTACCATCGAGGCATTGGGGGCGCAGACCAACCATCCCAACAGCGCCGTGGTGCAGGCAACCTTCCAGTTCATCACCGGCAACCCGAACATCATTGGCAACAACGCCGCCCAGTTTAACATCAGTGACATCACGGCCAACTGCGACCTCTATTATACCATTGATGGGTCCGAACCGAACGCCACCAATGCCAGCGCTGTCCATTTGAGCCCGGTCGCCACCCCTACAAATCTTTGGACGGTAGGGTTTCCCGTTATTACGAACACGACGTTAAAAGTGAGGGCTTTCCGCGCCAACTATCAGCCCAGCGCCATTGTGACCACCACTTTTTCCGCGTCAAACTTTGTGGCTAACGTGATCAGCTTCGGCTTTGGTAACGGGGAGGCTTCCAGCGACTTTGTCGCGTCACCCGGTCAGTTTTTTTACGCACCCGTCACTTTAAGTCCGCTCTCCGATACGAAGATTTATAGTTTGCAGTTCAATCTTACCGTAACCAATGGCGGCGCCAATCCAGGTCCGGCGGTGGGCCCCGGCCTATATGGATTTGCCTCAATGCTCACCAAGCCCGTTCCGTCCGACCCCACTGTTTACGAGACGATTCCGCCGGCAATGTTTGTATCTTCGAATAGCATCGTGAATCCTTACCCGATAAGTCTGGATGGTTCAACCAACTTTGCCAGCCTCTTATTCAATGATCCCGTCAATAACTTGCTGGGGGTTGGCTGGCTCGAACGGTTAAGTAAAACCAATCTCTATGACACCACTAAACAGGATCTTATTCTAACATCCCAAGCTCATGATACTGTCTTTTTGCAAAGCGGCGGCAAGGTGATTCTCGGCGGATATGCTGTCCAAATTCCGCCCAGCGCCACCAATGGACAAACTTACCAAATCCAGATCGGCCGCCCGTCAGCCACCTCAGACGGCATTGGCGCGCCTGGTTCGGATGTTTTTATTTCCGCCCCGACCAATGGTTCTCTCGGCGGCGGTAACGCCCTGAATGCCCTGAAATATATTACGATTGGTCAGCGCAAATACTTGGCGGGCAGCGTTTATCCTTTCCGGTGGTTTAATGCCGGGGATTTTGGTTCCACCAATTTGGTCAGCGCCGACGTTATGCAGGTTTTTCAATCAGCCATTTATTCATGGAATTATCCGGCCGAAGGTAGCGATTTCTTTGATGGCATGGACTCCTGTGGCAGCGTTGGAGTTTTGGATGCCAACCCGGCTGACGCTAATTACAACTTTTACACCAATGCTTATACGAGCCTAAATCTGGCGCAGCTGAATGCGTTGTTTGACGGCGGCGATACCAACATCAATCAAATTGCCTTTGGTGATGGTTATCTGGATGTCTGCGACGTTTATGTCACCTTCCGCCGCTCGCTGGATCCCAGCCTTACCTGGTATCGCCGATTCTGGAACAATGGTCAACGCGTGGCTGACACCGGTCTCCCCAACGTCGCGAGCCACCTTGCGGCCAAGGCTGCCTCATCCTCAGTCATAAAACCAAGGTTTGGCTCGACCGGTTCGGTTGTTTCGCCGCAGGTCAATTTCACCGCTGGCGATATTCAGGGTTCTGCCGGTCAGGTCGTGTCGGTTCCCATTTCCGCAACCATCCTGGGCAGCTATCCGCTCCGCGTGCTGATGCTCAACCTGACGGTTGAACCGCTGGATGGTTCACCGGCCATTACGGCCCCGGTTCAATTCAACCAGACCGCCCCGCTCGGCGCCCCCTACACCACGGATGCTCAAGGCAACGGGAATTTCTCTGCTGTCTGGCTCAACAGCACCAACGCGGGTCTGACCGGAACTGTCACCCTCGGCAATCTGCTGATCACCATACCCGCCAGCGCTTCGAGCAATGCCGCTTACGCCGTCCATTTCGACCATGCCTCCGCCTCGCCCAACGGTTTGGCCTCGTTCCCTAAAAAGACCCTCACCGGTCTCATTACCTTGTCCACCCGCACCAACTCCAGTTTCGGGGATGGCATTTCTGACTCCTGGCGGCTGCGTTGGTTTGGCTCCGTTAATAACTACCTTTCGCTGTCCAATGCCTGCCCGTCGGGTGATGGTATCAGCAACTTCAAGAAATTTGTTGCCGGGGTTGACCCCAACGTCGCGAATGATTTCCCCAGCGTAAATGCCATTACGCCGGCGCCGGCCGGATATTCAGCCATTCATTGGCCGACGGTTCTGGGCAAGCAATACGTCATTGAACGCACCAGCAGTCTCTTCTCCGGTCCGTGGACTGCCATCGGCACGAATACCGGCACGGGTGGGGATATGGAATTTGACGACGCCACCGGTGGCACGGTGAAATTCTACCGCGTGCGTATTCTCCCGTAAGCTTTGAAATAAACTCAACGGCGTGCCTCTCCCGGCACGCCGTTTTTATTTTGCCGCTGCCACCCGGTTCAGATATTCGAACGAATATATGCCGGTGTTATGCCCATCCGCCCAGGCCGGCTGGATGGCATAGCCGCCCACGCTGGTGATTTTAACCAGTTCAAACGCATTTGCTGCGTAGGGCTTTTCTGGGTTTTTGTAGAGGTTGCCCAGAATGTCCACCTCGCCCTTGCAGCCGGCGCAGGGACACGCTTGTCGCAGTGTTTCCAAAGTGATAAAGCTTTCCGTGCCGTCGGCCCATTTCACCGCCAGTTCGTTCCCGATCTGTTGAATATCCAGTGGTCGCATGGCGGGAGGTTATTTTCTCGGGGGCCCGCCGTCCACACATTCCGATTTCATTGACTCGCCGCCGGCAGCCGGTAATCTGCTTGTCGTTGAAGACTGAAGCCGACAGTTCTGCTCAGACGAATGCCCGCACGGAGGTACCCAGCCTGCCGGAATCCTACCGCACCATTCCGGTGCCAAAGTCCTTTAGCTTCTGGCGCAAGCTGCTCGCCTTTTCCGGCCCCGGCTACCTCGTCGCGGTCGGCTACATGGATCCCGGCAACTGGGCGACGGATCTCGCCGGCGGCTCGGCTTACGGCTACACCCTGCTTTCCGTCGTCGCGATTTCCAGCCTGATGGCCATCCTGCTTCAAATTCTTTCCGCGCGCCTGGGTATCGCCACTGGCCGCGACCTTGCGCAGTCCTGTCGGTCGGAATACTCCCGCCCCGTGTCCCTGACGCTTTGGGTTTTGTGTGAAATCGCCATCTGCGCGTGCGATCTGGCCGAGGTGATCGGTTCGGCGGTTGCATTGAACTTGCTGTTCCAAATCCCGCTCATCATCGGTGTCATCGTTACCGCGTTGGACGTGTTGGTCGTGATGTTCCTGCAAAAACGCGGGTTCCGCTATCTTGAAGCTCTGGTCATAGGCCTCATCGCGCTTATTGGCATGGGTTTTCTGCTGGAACTCGTCTTTTCCCAGCCAAACGTCATTGAAGTATTCAAAGGCTTGGTGCCGACCCCGCAAATCATCACCAATCCGGGCATGCTCTTTATCGCCATCGGGATCCTTGGCGCCACCGTTATGCCGCACAATTTATATCTGCATTCCTCCATTATTCAGACGCGCAAATATGAACAGAATGCCGAGGGCAAACGCGAGGCAATCCGCTTCGCCGCCATCGACACTACCGCTGCGCTCACCCTCGCGTTCTTCATCAACGCTGCTATTCTCATTGTCTCGGCCGCGACGTTCTATACGCGCGGCCAGCATGATGTGGCCGAGATTCAGGACGCCTACAAACTGTTAAGCCCAACCCTCGGCGTCGGCGTCGCCAGCACCGTCTTTGCGCTGGCGCTGCTCGCTTCCGGTCAGAATTCAACCCTCACCGGCACGCTGGCCGGGCAAATTGTGATGGAAGGTTTTCTCAACCTGCGGCTTCGCCCGTGGCTGCGCCGGCTCATCACCCGCGTCATTGCCATTGTGCCCGCCATCATCGTCACGGCCCTTTACGGCAGCAGCGGCGTCGCCAAGTTGCTGATCTTCAGCCAGGTCGTCCTGAGCGTGCAACTTTCCTTCGCCGTCGTGCCGCTGGTGTTGTTCACCAGCGATCAGAAGCGCATGGGTGAATTTGTGAATCCGCCCTGGTTGAAATTGCTGGCGTGGTCCGTCGCTGTGGTCATCGCCATTCTGAATGCCACCCTGCTCTGCTACACCTTTCGTGATTGGGGCAAATAACCCTCCTGCCGCTATGTATAAAAAAATTCTCATCACGCTCGAAAACGGGCCGGCGGACGCGACCATTATTCCCCACATCGCCGAACTGGCGGGCCACTTCGGCTCGGAGATTTTGCTGTTGCACGTCGCCGATGGTTTTGCCGCGCGCTGTTTTGACCAGTTGAAATTGACCGAGTCGGAGGAAATCAAAGAAGACCGCGTTTATTTGGAAAAAGTGGCCGGCGAAATGCGCGCCCGAAAACTTTCCTGCACCACGATCCTCGCAATGGGCGACCCGCCCGCTGAAATTCTAAAAATTGCCGCTGAAAAAAATTGCGATCTGATTGCCATGACCAGCCACGGTCACCGTTTCTTTGGCGATCTATTTCACGGTAGCACCATCACCAAAGTGCGGCATTACACGAACATTCCCCTGCTCGTCCTGCGCGCGAAAAAGATTTAAAGTTACTTCGTGACCGGGCGACTCACGTTCTTTAACCGCTCGCGCACCATGTCCGCGCGAATGATATCGCGCTCCTCGGCCGAGAGCTTGTCGGAAACCTGCTTCTGCAAATGCGCCGGCTGGGTGGTCAGAAAAAGCTCGTCCACCAGCGCCCGCTCCGTGCCGGGAAATGAACCCAGATCGATTCCCAGCCGTAGGAACGAGAGTTGGTTCATCGTTTCCTTCGAGGAAATACAGTGGGCATTTGCCAAAATGCCGTAAGCCCGCCCCACGTGGTTGAATACGACCTTCTTCTTTTTTTCCAGCAACGTCTGCCGCGCGTTTTCCTCGTGCTCGATGATTTGGGCTAACACCTTCTCCAGTCGTTCCACGATGATTGTTTCGCTTTCCCCCAGCGTCATCTGGTTCGAAACCTGAAAGACATTCCCCAACGCCTCCGTGCCTTCGCCGTAAAGGCCCCGCACCGCCAGTCCCAGCTTGTTCACCGACTGGATGATTGGATTAATCTGCTCTGCCAAAACCAAACCCGGCAGATGCAGCATCGCACTCACGCGGATGCCCGTGCCCAGATTCGTCGGGCACGCGGTCAGATAACCGAGCTCGTCATCAAAGGCAAAATTCAATTTCTTCTCCAGCGCCGAATCCAGGCGGTCAATGGCATTCCAAGCCTCGCGGATTTGAAACCCCGGCCGCAGCGCCTGCATCCGCAGATGATCTTCCTCGTTGATCATCACGCAAAAGGATTCCTCGCGATTCAGGACAATGCCGCTGCCAACATTTTTCGCCGCGTGCTCGCGGCTGATAAGATGCCGCTCCACTAAAATTTGTTTGTCGAGCGCGGTCAAATTATCCATCGCCTCGGCAAACGAATCGGCCATCTCCGGCAGCGCACTTACTGCCGGCAGAATTGTCTCCAGAATTTTCACGCGCTCGGGTTTTTTGGCCCAGCCCGGAAACGATGCCTCGCGCAGGTTGCGCGCCAGCCGGACGCGGCTCGACATCACAATCCGGTCATGCGGTCCGTGCTGCTGCGCCGCTTCCGACGGCGAAATCAGAAATTGATGGAGGTCTTTCATTTTATCGTCTTCGCCGGAGCCGTGCCGCTCAGGGCTTTGATTTCATCACGGACCTTGGCCGCCGTCTCGAAATCCTCCGTCTCGATGGCCTTGTTCAGTTTTTTCTGGAGCTGCTTGAGCCGGTCCCCCGTCTCGCGTGATTTCCGCAAAGCCTCGGGCGCCTTGCCGATATGCCGGGTGCCCTTGTGCATGGTCTTGAGCAGGCCGGCCAGGCCCTCTGCAAACGTCTGATAACATTCCGGGCAGCCAAGCCGGCCGGACTTCTTGAAATCCGCCTGCGAAAACCCGCAGCGCGGACACTTGATTTCCACCGCGCCGGCCGACGGATCAAGCTCCTGCGACGCGCCGAGGCCAAGCATCAAGTCCGCCATGGCGAAGCTGGTCGGGTCATTGATGCCCTTGGCCTTCGCGCAGTCCTCGCACAAATCCAGCTTCTGCATCTTCTCGCCCACGATTTGGGTCAGATGCACCGTCGCCGGCTTTTCCTTGCACACGCAGCATTGCATATCACTTATAAATCGGCTCGCCGGAGACTTTCGTCAAGGTATGGTATTCCGCAATCAATTTCAGCGACAACGGGCCGGGTTTGCCGGAACCGATCACCCGCCCGTCAATCTTGATGACCGGCATGATTTCCGCGCCGGTGCCGGTCAGGAAACATTCATCCGCATTGAATAAATCGTAGCGCGTCAGATTCGTCTCAGAAACTTTCACGCCGAGTTGTTCCGCCAGTTCCATCACAGTGCCGCGCGTGATGCCGTAAAGCGCGCCCGCATAATTCGGCGGCGTGTGCAAAGCGCCATGCTTAATGATGAACAGATTGTCCGCCGTGCCTTCGGAGACAAACCCTTCGGCGTTCAGCATCACGGCCTCTTCCACGCCGGCGTTGTTCGCCTCGATCTTGGCGAGAATGTTGTTCAAATAGTTCAGCGACTTGATGGCCGGGTTCACCGCGCTGTGCAGATTGCGCACGGTCGGCACGGTCACGATGTCCATGCCGCGCGCATATAGTTCGGCCGGATAAACCTGGATTTTGCCGGCGATGATGATGACGGACGGCTTTTTGCAACTGCGCGGATTCAAGCCGAGCGTCCCGATGCCGCGCGTGACGATGAGGCGCACGTAGCAGTCGCGCAATTTGTTCGCGCGGATGGTTTCGACCGTGGCCTGCATCATCTGCGCGGGCGTCATCGGGATTTCCAGCAGAATCGCCTTCGCGGAATAAAACAGGCGATCAATGTGTTCCTTCAATTTGAACACGCGGCCATTATAAGCGCGGATGCCTTCAAAAACGCCATCGCCGTAAAGCAAACCGTGGTCGAACACCGACACCTTGGCGTCGCGTTCGCTGCAATATTTGCCATCAATAAAAATTTTCATGTAAGGAGCAATTAGAATACGGGAAATAAACAGCGAGGCAAACGTGAATTTCTGCGTGACAAGCTGGCCGTGGAGGATATATTGCACGCCCTTTACGACCCTATGGTCTAGCGGTTAGGACACCTCCCTTTCACGGAGGTAGCCCGGGTTCGATTCCCGGTAGGGTCGCCATTATTGATTTATCGTTCCCATTTTGGGAAATCACATTGAAAAACGGGCATATTTCAGTGGTTCCATAATTTCCATTTGCAAAACTCACACCTTTCGGGAAAAAAAGCTTTTGCAATCGTTGTTTTTGTTCATCTGAAGCCTCCAACCACAGTCGTGCCGCATTTAAAATGATGTGCTCGGCGAAATTGAGCACTGATTCCACATCGTAGCCTTCGAGTTTTGCGTCCCGTTCCTGAATTTCGGCCAAAGTGATTTGTTCATTGAGTTTGTCAAGCTGACGCTGGTAGGTGACACGTTCAATCGATTTATCGTAAATAAAAGCTTCCTCCAGCCGTTCCTTGCGTTCTTTCAAGGATTTAATGTTCTGTTGCAAACTGGCGTTCAGGAGATGATTTTGCGTTTGCTTTTCCTTCCAAACATCCAGCAGGATTTCATTAAATAACTTCAGATATTGTGGTTTTGGTTGAAGTCCTTCCAAATAAAACACAAAGCCATTTTCCAACTTGGATTTGGTGATATTGGTACCTATACATTGTTTGTTTTGGCATCGGTAATTCGCATATTTTTTGGTTCTTCCTTTGGACCAGCTTGCCGTCAGCGGTCTGCCGCAACAGCCACATTTCACGAAATGCCGTAGCGGAAAATCAGGGTGACTGCGTAGGCGAGGCATTACGCTGACACGTTTCCCGTTGAGAATAGATTCCACTCGGTCAAACACTTCTTGACTGACCAGCGGCTCGAAATCTCCACGTTTCGTCAGACTCCAGTTTGCCGCACCCACCCATCCCGCATAAACGGGCTTTCGTAGCATTTGCTCAAAAGTTTGGATGGAGACACGCTTGCCCTTAATCGTGCGCAGCCCAGCAGCATTAATTTTTTCGAGAACATCCTGTTTTGTATAAAGCCCTGTGGCAAACAATTCAAAGGCCTGCTTTACCAAATGTGCTCGTTCGGGATCAAAAATCAGACTCCCGCCATCATTACTCGTTTTTCTATTTATGTAGCCAATTGGAGCTTTGAAAGTCCATTTGCCCGCTTGAATCGCCGCCTTCATTCCGACAATGGTGCGCTCGGTTCGCATGTCGTTGTCGAATTGAGCGAAGCATGACATTAGAGACTCCATGAGCTTACCCTGAGAACTATCGTCGAAACTCTCTGTTACACTGCGAAGCGAAATCCCCAATGAATTCAAGTACGCTCGCGTCTGAGAGTGGTCATGGACGCTGCGAGCGAAGCGACTCACTGAATAGACCACAACCCACTTGATTAGCCCTTTGTTCTCGCGGCAATACGCGAGCATTTTCTGAAACTGCGTCCTGTTAACTGTTTTGGCACTTTCCCCCTCCTCCACGTATTCTTTAATCACATTAAAGCCGTTCTTGGCGCAATAATCGCGACAGGCATTTCCTTGTGTGCTCAAACTAAAGTTCTCTACTTGATCTTTTGTAGAAACACGGCAGTAAATCACAGCTTGCCCCACAGTTTCCTGCACGGGTGCGATCCCTTTATGATTTAGGGAGAAATTGTTCGAGTTGGTTTTTAAATGATTCATATTAATTCACATTGCGGTTCAATATCGTATTTCAATTTTTGCACCGATGGCTTGCTGGCGGGCGAGTGAGACTGCCGAAAACAGCAGCCCGTATTTACCAAACACGGAAGAAGGTTTATCCACGAGGAGGCGTAATGAAGCAATCCCAGCAAGCATAGGAGAATTCATAATTTGGCCATGCAGTCGCCGTTTTTCAGGAAGTCGCTCAACAACTACACGGGCAAAATCATAAAGGGCATCTCGTATTGCTTCCAAATCAGCATCGATTTGTGGTGCATCACCGCCCAAAATTCGCCTGCAATTTTTTATGTTTAGCATTGGCACAAGTCTTTTATGTATTTTTTATCGCCATTGGGCGCAGCTCCGCCCGCACAATCCGAGCACGTAAATGCCTTGAATTCATATATTTCCATAATTCGTTTTCGAGGAACCCTCCTCGCGCATTTGATAGTTTATTATCAGAAGCACCTTGGCCCGCCACAACCGGCGAGCTAGGTAGCTGTGCATCCAAGACTTATCGGATACAGCTCCAAATGCTGGCGTGAGTAGATCAAGAAAAAGTGTGAAAGTCAAGGAAATACGGGGTATTCACAGCCTCAAGCGCACTGCCGGTTCAACCAGTGACATACTTTGGAAGCCACGCCTCTGACTAACGCAGTTGCATGGTGGAAGCCCGTGGCGCAGTGACAAACGATGGTGGGCTATTTCTCGTGCAATCAGCCATGGTTTAAGAAGAATGCGTGGATAAATTTTCCAGTTTTTACTTTTTGAAATCCATTTCGCCCAGTGGCTACAATGGTTTTTAGATGAATTTTCTGCGGACAACCCCCTGTAAATTATGGTCTCGCAAAGTCAGTGAAATTTGGTAACGTAAGAGAAGTTGCGGGGAGGACGGCTCCCCAATAACAATTTACAAATACACATCATTTCCTCACGGAAGTGGTGTGTATTTTTTTTGAGCCAATTATGAAAGAAAACATCATTGAAAGCGGAACGCCGCAGATAGCAGACCGAGTCGCTGGTTTGCCGGTATGGGTTCGCCCACCCCGAAACTCTTTGCAAGAATTTTACACTGGGCTTTCCAAAGCCAAACTTTACGAACTTGCGACCAAGGGACACATCAAAAGCCGGAGCATCCGCGAGGCTGGCCAGACCAAAGGAACGCGCCTTTTTAATTTGAAATCGGTTCTAGATTACATCGATCAATGCGGGGACGGTCATGATATTACCCCTGTTAAATAAGGTCAGATACGTTGCCAACTGGCAGCAGAACATAGGGTTGAAGTTTCTTAATGAGGGTTCATAATTTTAATCGAAGTAAAAGCTATGGAGGAAAATAATGAGTGTTTCGCTGTGCAAACTGGCGTTCCAAAAACTGTTTATGGATTCCTGCCGACTGGCGTATATCGCCCAACGCATCCTCTGTTGGCTATGAATTTCCTGACCATCCATCGGCTTGCCGGTGCAGATGTGTTGGGTTTTTGAAATGAAGCCCGACTCTCGTGGTGAATTAAAAACGAGGGCGCGAATGGCCGCGTGAAGGCCAGTTTATTCTAAGATAGTGCGAGCTGTCCATGAATGAACCGTGTAACCCCAGAGAATCGCTTTAGGCGGCTCTGGAGGCGAAGGAATGGCGCGGGGCCGAGCAACAGCCCAACCCCGCTTAATGAAGCTGCTGATGGTTCTTTTTACCGTCAGCAGGGTGTAACTCCGGTCAACGAAATTAGACCAGCGTAGGCAGTGGCCACCATTGCGCGAGGGAGTTCAGAGTGCGAAGCGACCGACCGACGGAGGTTCCGCCAAGCAAATCACCGCTCAGATTTTACTCTGGGGGTGGTTTGTGGCTCTCTCCCTCCCTCTAGAGTTACCACCAAGAATCCAACCAGAATCCAGTAACCAGCAACCGGATTAACTAGCTGAGGATATATGGCTTTGGCTCCGCTTGGCAGGATGCGGGGAAAAATCTGGTTTCGGTGGAGGGGATTCGACAATTGACGAAGGTTTTGATAACCCAGAAATAAAACACCATGCCCGTGCGGCGGCGTTCTGTGAAGCCGCATTACCATGCGACCGACTTTTACCCGCGATATTCAGCGGCTGAACAGGTTGCCAAGAGCACATGGAAACTGGCGCTGGAAAACTAGAACCCAGCACCCAGCCTCTGGGTGAGCTTTGGATGAGATTTCATCCCAACCCAGAACTCGTCTGCTGGCGTGGCTCTGATCACCCCCACCAGTCAGGCTGGCCTGCTGGCCGCTGGCTGGCCTCTGGCTGGGCGCATTGGTGGAAACGGTACCTTGAGGCTCTGGGCGAGCTCTGAGGGGCCGCTGGAGGGCTTGGTGGGGCTGTTGTAGGAAATCCCCTCAATTCATCCGCCCACGAAGCGAACGGCAATCCGCGAGACGCCGCTTGGTTTCTTGAATGAGGTTGCGAAGCTCGATGCAAAAAGGCATTAATTTGTAATCATCATCAGCGCGGTCCAACAGGGCTGCCAAATCGCGTTTCTGGCGTGCTATCCGACGATTCAGTATTTTGATCCAAGCTTCGTTGGTCATGGGAACGGGCTCGGTATCCTCCAAAAAGTCCTGATACGCTTCATTGGAGATTTGGTTGAATTTTTCGATGGTCATTTGGTTTTTCATGTTTGTTTTTGTTCCTCCCGCGTCCATGCCGTTGCTGGCTGTGGCTACAAAATGTCAAAGCTAGCATTGGTTGATAAACACGGGAAAATTGAAGAAATACTCCGAAAACTATATCGAGGGATTTGCTGACGCGATTATTGCTCTTGGCGGCCATCTATAGGCCCACCGCGACACAGAAACCGCTACATACAGCCATTGCCGACACAGAAACCGCCACATAGAGCCGCCGCTGAGACAGCTCTATACCTTTAAGGGATTTGGCAGCCAACGAATCTCGCTTGGCGCAATCAGGTGCCGCTCTTTCATAGAATCGTGCGGTTTCGTGACCATGGCAGTGGCGATAGCGCTCCAGATGTCCACTTTTTAAACACTTCCGCCCCTTCAAGGCATAAACCTCCCGTTGCCGCACAATCCCTCGGCACCGTTATTGGTTTGTATATTCCTTAGGCAGCGTAGATGCATTTCACTCGTCTGATGATTTTTTCTCTATTGAGGATTATGACAGGATAGGCGGATTTGTTGGTAAAGACAATATGACTACGAATGATGCCATAGAATTCGCACGAAAATCATTTGAGAAACTTGGATACAAAATTGAAGAATGTCACCTTAACGAAAACCCCGCAAGGGTTGAGGGTCCATTCGATCTTAAAACACTTGGACATATTCCTTTTTGCCGAGTTATTTGGCAAAGTCCAGAGGCAAATACCACTTCGGAACGTATGCGCGGCTACACTGTTCAATTCAATATTGATTTACAGAAGAAACTAATTTCGGGCATGTCATTATCTGGCACAAATTTTTTTCGCCCCAATCTTCAAGTTGATGTTAAGCCTGAATTTGAATCGGAATACCGAAAAAAGATTCAAAAACAAATGACTATAAATACCAATTTTCCAGCACACTTAAAAAAACATTTGGATAATTAATCCTAGATATTCCCTAATTGGTGTTGTCTGAAATACCTTTTCTGGATTATCAGTTAATTCTTTTAGCTCTGATTTCAAGGTAATGTCTTTTATTTAATAAATTCCGGTAAAGTTAATCTTTGGGTGTCGCCCGAATCATTCATAATTAATTCACTATTTAATTTAGGCACTCTTGTATACATATTCGTTTTTCTTTCATCTATGACATAATGATATGACACACTAAAATGATTTATATCGTAATAAGTAGCAGCCCCAAAAACTAAATTATAAAATGATGTGTGTCCCCAACTTCTTAATTCGAGTCTGGTAGTGGTATCTGTGAGAATTCTTTCTATGCTGCCTTCAATCGGATAATGACTTAATCTCACAACAAAACCAAATGACTTGTTCGTTGTGTAAGTAATCATAAAATTATTGGTATCTGCGATAGAAAATGTTTCCGTAACCGTCTTGCTATACAGGTTCTTTACCCAATAAGAAACGTCTGCTAATTCGACTTGCTGGGCGGTTAAATTTGTTTGTGCCGTATTCAAACCAGATTGCATTAAAGAAATCTTCTCAAATTGGTTTGTGATGTCGGCTTGCTGGCTCGTAATGCTCAATTCCGCGCCTTGGATTCTTTTTTGAATATCCGCTAATTCTTTTTGATAGCTATCAATTTTGCTTTGGTGGCTTTCTAGCTGGCTGTGCATTTCTTTTGTAGTTTTTTCAACCATGTTTACTTGTTCGCCAAGTGCCGACAATTTAGAACTGATATTTGAGGCAATGAAAGATTTCGCCCACCCCTGAAACCAAGGAAAGGAACAGAGCAAAATTAAAGCCGACACCTGTGCGTCCAAGTTAATTGTGAGACCATATTTTCTGATAATTGGTTGACACATTTGTTTTTTGGTTTTGGCGGACGGCGATCAAGTTCTGGCAGCGGAGCCAGGCTTCCACAGTGA
>CAIXPZ010000236.1 GCA_903921455.1 uncultured Verrucomicrobia subdivision 3 bacterium
GGCCGATGCTTGTGGCGGAAAAGGTGTTCGTCTCGATGATGTCTGCCCCGGCTTCGAGGAAGCGCCGGTGGATGTCGCAAATCGTCGCCGCCTGCGTGAGCGAATACAAATCGCCGTTGTTCTTCAAATCCTTTTTGGAATCTTTGAACCGCTTGCCGCGAATCTCCTTCTCGCCCAGTCCGTAGGTGCGGATGGTCGTGCCCATCGCGCCGTCAATGATGACGATGCGTTCTTTCAGGGCTTTTTGGAGCAGTTCGGCGTTGTTTGACATGCAGACAAGATAGGCGGGATGAAGAGAATTTCAATTTAAAAATCAACGCATCCAGATTTGATGATATGTAATATATCAAGTGGCTTGGCCTGCGCCCGGTCCCCTTATTTGGCCAAACCCGCAGCGCGCCTTGTTTTTTGCCGCTAGATTCATTGACTCGGCGGGTTGGTTTGATATTTTCAGCGCTCGTTTCAACGATAAAATCACGGACCAATAATCATTTTATGGCAAAAGCTAAATCCAATAAATACGTCTACACCTGGGGCAATAAAAAAGCCGACGGCGACGGCTCGATGAAGCCGCTGCTCGGCGGCAAAGGCGCGAACCTCGCGGAAATGACCCGCATCGGTTTGCCCGTGCCTCCCGGGTTCACCATCACCACCGAAGTTTGCACCTATTTCTACGCCAACAAGCGCACTTACCCGAAGGTGCTGCAGGCGCAGATGGAAGCGGCCATGGTCAACATGGAAAAGATCATGGGCACGAAGTTCGGCTCGACCACCGGCATGCCGCTGCTCGTCGCCGTCCGCTCCGGCGCGCGCGATTCCATGCCCGGCATGATGGACACGATTTTGAACCTCGGCTTGAACGACCAGTCCGTCGTCGCCCTGGCCAACGCCACCAAGAACCCGCGCTTCGCGTGGGATTGCTACCGCCGCTTCATCCAGATGTATGGCGACGTCGTCATCGGCGTGCAGAAGCGCGCCAACGAAGACCACGAGCCGTTTGAAACCGTCATCCACGAGTTCAAGCACGAGAAATATCACAAGGACATCGTGGACTCCGAATTGACCGCCGAAGACCAGGCCGAACTCGTCAAGCGCTTCAAGGCGCTCGTCAAGGAACGCACCGGCAAGGATTTCCCGACCAATCCCTGGGATCAGTTGCGCGGCGCCGCCGGCGCGGTGTTCGGTTCCTGGATGAACGACCGCGCGATCGTCTATCGCCGCAAATATAACATTCCCGCCGAATGGGGCACGGCTGTCAACGTGCAGGCCATGGTGTTCGGCAACACCGGGGACGATTCCGGTTCCGGCGTGGCGTTCACCCGCAATCCCGCGAACGGCACCAATGAATTCTACGGCGAATTCCTCATCAACGCCCAGGGCGAAGACGTGGTCGCTGGCGTCCGCACCCCCGAGCCCGTGCTCAAGCTCAAGGCGCAGATGCCGAAGAGCTACGCGGAACTCATGGCCGTGCGCAAGACCTTGGAAAGCCATTTCAAGGACGTGCAGGACATCGAATTCACCGTCCAGAGCGGCAAGCTGTTCATGCTCCAGACGCGCAACGGCAAGCGCACCGCCGCCGCCGCGCTCAAGTTCGCCGCCGACATGGTGAAGGAAAAACTCATCGACTGGGAAACGGCCATTCTCCGCAACCCGGCCGACCAGCTCGAACAATTGCTCGCGCCGATCTTTGATCTCAGCGAAGTCAAGAAGGCCAAAGTCATCGCCACCGGTCTCCCGGCCGGTCCTGGTGCGGCCACGGGCCAGATCTACTTCAACGCCGATCGCGCCGTGTTGGCCGAGCAGAAGGGCGAAAAAGTCCTCCTCGTCCGCGTCGAAACATCCCCGGAAGATTTGCGCGGCATGATCGCGGCGGAAGGCATTCTCACCGCTCGCGGTGGTGTCTCCTCGCACGCGGCGCTCGTTGCCCGTCAGATGGGCAAGGTCTGTGTGTGCGGCGCTGCCGGCGTCGCGATTGATTACGACAAGAAGACGACCACGATTGACGGACAGACCTTCAACGAAGGCGACTTCCTCTCGATCGACGGCACGTCCGGTCTCGTTTACGCGGGCCAGATCAAGACCGCTCCTTCCGAAATCATCACCGGCCTCCTGAACAACGACAAGGTTGCGCAGAAGACCGAGAAGTATAAGAACTACGTCCAGCTGATGAGTTGGTGCGCCAAGGCCACCAAGCTGCAGGTTCGCACCAACGCCGATACGCCCGAGCAGACCTCGCAGGCCATCGCGTTCGGCGCGGTCGGCATCGGCCTCACCCGCACGGAACACATGTTCTTCGAAGGCAATCGCATCGACGCGATGCGCGAGATGATTCTCGCCGACTCGCTCGAAGCCCGCGAAGCCGCCCTCGCCAAGCTCCTCCCGTATCAACGTGAAGACTTCTTCGGCATCTTCAAGGCGCTGAAAGGGTATCCGGCCACGATCCGTTTCCTGGATCCGCCGCTGCACGAATTCCTCCCGAACACGAAGGAATCGCAGATGGATCTCGCGCGGAAGCTCAAGATCCCCGTCGAGAAGATCATCAACCGCGTGCACGAACTCCACGAGTTCAACCCCATGCTCGGTTTCCGCGGCTGCCGCCTCGGCATCAAGTTCCCGGAAATCACCCGCATGCAGGCGCGCGCCGTTTGCGAAGCGGCCGCCGATGCGACCAAGAAAGGTTTCAAGCCGAAGCCCGAGATCATGATCCCGCTCGTCGGCTTCAAGAAGGAGCTCGACCTCCAGGTCGCGATCGTTCACGAAGTCGCCAAGCAGGTGATGAGCGAGAAGAAGGTGAAGTTCACCTACAGCGTCGGCACGATGATCGAAGTTCCCCGCGGCGCGCTCACGGCGGACGAGATCGCGCAGACGGCTGAATTCTTCAGCTTCGGCACGAACGACCTCACGCAGACCTGCCTCGGCATGTCGCGCGACGACTCCGGTTCCTTCCTCGGTGCCTACACCGAGAACGAGATCGTGAAAAAGAATCCGTTCGCGTCGATCGACCAGACCGGCGTCGGCCAGCTCATCCAGATTGCCGCGCAGAAGGGCAATGCGACCCGCCCCGGCATCAAGCTCGGCATCTGCGGCGAACACGGCGGCGACCCCGATTCCGTGAAGTTCTGTCACCGCGTCGGCCTCACCTATGTGAGCTGCTCGCCGTATCGCGTGCCCGTCGCGCGTTTGGCGGCCGCACAAGCGGCGATCGAAGAGAAGCGCAAAGCTGTGAAAAAGAAGTAATTTACTTCTGACAAATTCAAAGCCGCTCCGGGCAACCGGGGCGGCTTTTTTCTGTTTATTCCCTAAGCCCGCCCTGTCCAAGTCAGTGATCTCGTGCCGGAAAATCATGATTCATGAATTGCGCTCGCCGGGGATTTGAATATTTTGGATTTCAATGCGGGCGCAAAATTTCAAAGCGGTGACTCTGCTCAACGCGATGCTCATGGGCGTGGGGATGGTCATGTCCGCCGGTGCGGCCATGGTGTTGACCACGGACTTTGAAACTGACCCGCAGACGCAAGGTTGGACGAACAATGGTGGTGGCACCGCCTGGACGACGAACGAGGCCTTCGCCGGCACGCATTCGATCACGGCCAGCAACAGTGGCACATGGCTTTCGCCCCTGCTGCCAACCACCCCGCTTCAATGGTATCGCCTGTCTTTCAAGTCCAAGGCGCCGGGACTGGTGAACAACCCCGGTTCCGCAGGCTACGCTTACTGGGCTGCGGCTTATTTTGATACCAACGGCAACCCGCTGATCCCGGACCAGTATTCCTCCATTTACCCATCGGCGGACTGGGTGACCAACGAGTTCCGCATCCGCGCCAAAAATACGGCGGGCACTGACGCCACGCTGGCACCGGTGCAGATGAAGATCAAATTTCAATCCATCAGCCCGGAGATGTTCATTGATGAGGTTCGGGTGGAAACCACCACGCCCGCGGAAGTGGCGCAGTGGGCGGATGCGGCTTACGATGCCTTGCCCGCCAAACTCGCCTATGTGCCGAAGGCGGACCGCTGGTCGCATTTGCCGCTCACGCTGGGCCGGCTGTCCACCGGACAGAGGCTGCGGATCGTGATGCTGGGCGACAGTGTGCAGTCGGATACGCAGAATTCCCCCTTTGACGCCTGGTTGGAGCGGCTGTATCCCGGTGCAACCATCGAGTTGATTGACTCGATCATCGGCGGCGGCAGTGTGACGTATTTCGCCAATCATATGGCCGAGGAAGTGTTTGCGTATCAGCCCGACCTCTTATGCATCGGCGGGATCAGCAACGGTGACGACCTGTCCGCCTTTCAAAGCGTGGTCAGCCAGATGCGCACCAACGACCTGGCGAATGAGCGCACGACGGAAATCCTTATCCTCACCGCGCAATGGAGTCCTAACACGAACTCCGGGGATTATTTCCTCCAACCCGGCATGACGGAACTGGATTCCGTGGCGACGAACAATCCCGGCGGGGTGCCATCTGGTTACCGCGGGGACCTGCTTCATTTCTGTGCCTCCAACCAGGTCGAATATCTGGATCTCACCGGCGTCGCCTCCGGATTTATATATGGTCCGGCCGCTGCGGCGGGAGTCGGGCCGCCGGTGGATGCCGCTGGCAATCCCTACAGTTATTGGATGCGTGATGCCATCCATTCAAACGACCGGGGCAAGTTGATTCAAGGCCGGATGCTCGAAGCTTATTTTGCGCCTCCGCCGGTGATGAACCTTATTCAGAACGCCGGTTCACTGCAACTGGCCTGGCCGCTCGCGGCGACGGGGTATCATTTGGAAACGGCCGCCACGCTGGCTCAGCCCACGGGGTGGACTTCCAATCGCATGACATTCGTCATCAGCAAGGGACAGAACGTGGTGATCACCAACCTGAATGCCGGAACGGCTTCCCTCTATTTCCGATTGTGCCGGCCATGACCCGCCGCCCGTCTGCAGCTTCCATGTTTCGCCGTCAATTTATCATGGCCGGGGCAGGGGGCGCGGAATTAGACTTTCCCCATGGCAAACGTTTCCGGCCGCGGCACCCGGCTCTTCTGCTCCCTGTTCATCGTCATCGGTCTGGTCGCCCTGGCGGCGGGCGGCTGGATGTTCGTCAAAACTCTTCGCGCCAATCAATGGCCCGTGACCGACGGCGTCATCCTCACCGCAGAGATGAAAGCCCACTCGGGCGAAAACGGCGACACCTATTCGCCCGAAGTCACCTATCGTTATCAAGTCAATGGTAGCAGTTACACCGGCGAAAAAATCGCCATCGGCCAGATGTCGTCCTCCACCGGCTACGCGCAGGGCGTGCTCAATCGTTATCCCGTGGGCCAAAAGGTTTCCGTCCACTATTCCCCCGGCGATCCGTCGGCCGCCGTGTTGGAAACCGGCATCCACGGCGGCGTCTGGATCTGTTTTGGCGTGGGTACGGCCTTTGCCTTGTTCGGCATCCTGTTCCTGCAAATCTCCCGGGCCGTCGCCCGCGCCCAATTGCCGGGTGCTCCTCCGTCCGGCATGCAGGTGCAACCGGATGGCAGCGTGACTCTGGATAAGCCGCCCGTCCTGATGGGGATTATCTTCCTGCTTGCCGGCATCGGGCTTTCATTCGTGCATCCGGACAATGGCACGCCGCGCTGGATCATGTGGGCCGTGGGCGGCATGTTCGGCTCCGCCGGCTTATTCCTCCTGTTAAGCCGGCTGGCGAACAAGATGTATTCCAAGATCGCCACCTGGTGCATGATGCTGTCCTTTCTGGCGGTGTTCCATTGGGTTTCCTTCGGGACCGGTGACCGCACCGGCACGGTGAGCGGCTCCTTCATCACCACCCATGCCGCGAATGTCCGCTGGCCCTTTGCCATCTTCACCCTTCTGATGGACGTGATTATCGGGGCGGGCCTGATCTTTGCGCTCATCAAACGCCTGCGGCAGCGGAAGTGAACCGGGGCGATATTTCCCGTCGTTTCCCTACGAAGTGGGTTGGTGAAACGGCTTTTGGCTGGTTAATTCACCATTGCCGTTGATTGCCCATTGAATGTCCAGACGTCGTGGTCCGGAAGTGCCGTCGGGTTATACCGGATTTAACCGTTGCCGCCGTCGGGGTATGGTATAATGGTTGATGCTGATCCGTTTCATCCCGAAGTTGCTGGCCCGGCCCGCCACCCATGTCATCCTGAGTCTGGGCATTCTGCTTCTGGATTTATCCACCGGCCCGGTGCTGATGTTCCCCATATTGTTTGTGCTGCCTGTGGCGTTGTCCGCCTTGTTCTGCAATGCGCGGCTGGCCTATGTGCTGGCCTATGCGCTGCCGCTGGGCACGTTTCTGATCACTTATTTCGAGGAATCATCGGTCAGCCTCGCGTTGAGCGCCATCAATGCCGTTGTCCGCGTCGGCGTCCTCTGCCTGTTGGCGTATCTGGTCGCCCGCACGGTGCGGTTGAACCATGAGATCAAGGTGCTGAGCGGCCGGCTGCCGATTTGCATGTGGTGCAAAAGCATTCGCCAGCCGGACGACACCTGGCAGAAACTGGAGACGTATATTACCGCACATTCGGAGGCCGACTTCACCCATGGCTTGTGCCCGGACTGCAAGGCCGAACATTACGGGAAATGGACTACCGCGAAGGCCGGCCCAGCCGCCTGATGTAACGCCGGGTCGCCCCCCTGGATTGGCCGGACCATCAAGGGAGTCAGCTAGCTAAAGCATGGCTGGCAATTCCTTCTCCACGGGGGAGCAGGTCGGGGGCGTTCAACCCCAATCAGTTTCATTACGCCAACATTCACCAAGAACCGGCTCCTTGGCGTCTGGGCGTAAAAGGGCGGCGGCTTTTTGCTTGTGCATTGACCCCGGCAGGCGTATTACCAACGAAACTTTAAACAAAGCTTATGGGCCGGAACTTCAATCAAGGGCAGGGGACGGTAAATACATTCAACTCCGAACTGCTCGGACAACTGGTTGCCGCCACACAGTCGCCGAAGGTGGCGGCAAGATAGAGCGGTTGAATATGAAGTCGAAAAATCTTCAACTGATCCTGCTGGGCGCATTTTTACTTGGTTTGACTAACCGATCTCTGGCGATGGATCCGGATCTCGGCAGCTTTCTGATTTCCAAGCAACAGCAGATTCGAGACTTTGCCGAAACCATAACTAACAAGGTTCCACCTGTCGTCTGGAGATTTTTCGACGCGGTGCGAGTGGATGACTGGGAAACCGCCACCAATCTGGCCGCGCGCATCAACCTGGCCAGCCATCGCTACAGTCTAAGCACCAATGAGGATACCATGACGCCTGCCCTCGGCACGCTCATCTGGCCACCTATTTCAGAAAGCTTTGGCGCCTACGGGCAGTTTCACGATTGGAACAATATCTGGCTGCACCGGTTCGGTTCGGAAATTATCAAATCCATTCCGCCCGGCAGCATTTATTTTGGCGGCACTGATCCCGGGCGTTTTGTCATTTCGACCTTGTGTGAATCACAAGTGCGGGGCACACCCTTCTTTACGCTAACGCAAAACCAGCTCGTTGACATGGCTTACCTGGACTATCTCCATACGATGTATGGGAAAAGAATCAACATTCCAAATACCAACGATCTTCAGAATGCCTTTACCAACTATACCGCCGACGTTGCCAGGCGCAGAAAGCTCGGACAACTCAAGCCGGGTGAGGACGTCCATATGGTGGGCGAAAAAGCCCAGGTGAGCGGGGTCGTCGCCGTCATGCAGATCAACGGACGGCTTGTAAAAAATATTTTCGACGAAAACCCCGCGCGTGAATTTTTTGTCGAGGAAAGTTATCCCCTCGACTGGATGTATCCCTATCTATCACCGCATGGCCTTATTTTTCAACTGAACCGCCAGCCTCTCAAGGATACTTTTGACTTGGAGGTCATCCAAAACCAGGTTTATTGGAAAAAACTTTCTGACGAAGCGCTCGGCGGGTGGCTGGACGACAAAACTTCCGTCAAGGAAGTCTGCACCTTTGCAGAAAAGTATGCCTACGGCAAAAAATTGGAAAACTACGCCGGGGACAAGTCTTTTGCAGAAAACGCAGAGACCCGTAAAGCTTTTTCGAAACTGCGCAGCGCTCAAGCAGGTCTGTATGCCTGGCGCGCTCAACAGGCCACCGACCCCAACGAACGAGACCGATTGAATCAGGCTGCCGACCTCGCCTTTCGGCAAAGCTATGCCATCTGCCCCTATTCGCCGGAAGCCATCTATCGTTACATTAATCTGCTGCTCAGCCGCAGCCGCTTCGACGACGCCATACTCATCGCGAAGACCAGCGTGCATCTGGATCCGGATAACGAGCAGTTCAAGCACCTGCTGAATCAAATTATGACTTACAGAAGGTGATTTCTCCGTCACTTTGTCATCTCGTTTTGCTCCTTGCGTCGTGCCGGCCCTTGGCCAAGGAAAAGGGTTATTCCCATTTCATCCCATCCGTTATCGGGCGAGATTGTTTTTGAGGATGAATTGCACCACCGGCTCGGGGTCATCCAAGCCATGCGGATGATGACCAATGCCCGGTTTATGGATGACTTGGATTTGCCCGCCCAATGCGCGGTAACGTTTTTCCATGATAGCCGTGTTCTCAGCCACGGGCACCACGTCATCGCTGTCACCCACGACATGGATGAGGGGGATGCCTGCCTTGGCCAGCGGGGCGAGGATTTCGATGGGATTATTGGTATAAGCCAAAGCCGCGGCTTCATTTTGGAAGCCATAATTCGCGATGAGTTGTGTCCAATCATTGGTGCTCCCTTTGCCTTGGCCCTTGCCACCGGGCCAGCTCTTGATATCGCATACGGGAGCGTCGCCATAAATGGCTCCCACGCGGCTCGGATTGGCGGCCGCCCAATGATAGGCATAGAGTCCGCCGCGGCTGATGCCGATGAGCACGGGTTGGACATTCAAGCCTTGGGCCGTGAGTCGTTGGTAAAAGTCGTTGCATTGAGCGATCGCCTTGGGGCAGCCGAAAGTGTTGCCCACCGTGATATGTGCGGAGTAATAGCCGGCCTCCAGCAATTGCAACGTGGCGCAGCGCTTGGTGAAAGCATCGGGAAACTCCATGCACCAGGACCAGCGCTGGCCCGGCGAATTGGTTTTGGGCACCACCACCCAAGCCTGGCAGCCATCCACGGTGAAATGGTAACGCTGGTATCCATGCCAAATGTCCACGGTGCTGTTTGGCCAGTTCGTAATGGTGTGAACCGTGGTTTCGGCTGCAAAACCTTTCCGCCCCGGCGTCATCAGCAGCAAGGCAGCGAGGAGAGAAATGATAAACCGTTGAGTTGACATATTTTTGCGTATTATCACGAACACGTTTTGCAATGAAACAGATTTAATCTGCTTGGGCAAGAAGCCTTCCATTCGCTTTGGCCTTTGTCCCACGCCGCTGGTATGAATTCATTGATTCGGATGTTCACCACTGATTGACTTAACCACTCTTTTACCGGCATCTTGCAGCGGGCTGGTCTTTGCCGCCAGCCAACAGCGTCTGCGGAACTATTCCGGAGCGCGGCCTTCCGGCCGCTTCACCGTGCTACCTTGTGAGGCTTGGGAATAATCTGACCAGCGGCAGCGAGGACGCAGACGTGATGCTGTCGATCACCGAGATTCAGGCCGAGTGTGAACCCGCTGACGACAGCAGGCGTGTAGTTGGAAACGAGGGGGGTGGTTTACATCAGCAGACTTTACCAGACGCCCTTGGCGCCATGGTCTGCCTTCTCATCTAATCGGGTTAGGATGCATGTCAATAAATCTCATAAATCCCAGCCGCTATCTGCTCGGCAACCGAATGATGATTGCCAATCACGCCACCATTTTCATATCCCGTGCCGTGCTTGTAGCCTTGGCTGTTAGTGGATGTATCAATCTCCAAACCAAAATACGGTCTGGAATGTCCGCCAGTCGAGTGCATACCAAAAATCCTCATGCTGACACAACCATACTGCGGATAATACTGAACAATCATCGGCTTGAGAGCCAAAATAGCTGGCGGCAGGTTCGTATCGCCCCAATGCGAATAAAACCCATTCTTGTTCTGTGCTGCGAATGCGATGCAATCTCGTCTGACTGCATCCCAACCTCCGGCAGTCTGAACTCGCTCCATAAGCTTCGCTCGCTCCCCGCGCCGCTCAACCGATGCTGGCGGCCACCAGTCAATAAAGGCTGGGAGGATGAAGAATAAGGTGAAAAATGCTATCGCTATCAAAAGTAGCAAGCTCGGCAAACTGCTTTTTGATGGCGTCGAATTTTCCATATTCGCAGTGCAGCCTAACGTCCAGAGAACAGGCACGCGGGACCAAATTACGTGAACCGCGAAGCGGAACTGGAACGGCCATCCCGCGTTGCCTGCAGCGATTTGTTAGCCCACATCATGGTTCTAATATCCTGGCAATACAGCAATCTTTCCAGTCTTGTCGTAAACAAATACTGTGTACTCGCTTTCGCCAATCACGGTGGACTTCGACGTATAATTAACCACCCAAACGCCTCGACTAGCCAAAAAGTGTGGCGTGGATGCAGTAAACGCTTCAGGCGATTTTACGTTCTCATTCAGGGTGTTGTTTGCGACTTCCAGAACCCGCTGCTTGCTCCACGTCGGACGCGGCTGTGTTTGGCAACCTACCTGTAGTAATAAAACCAGAAGTGCTGCACCTAGTATGAATGGGCGAAATGTCATATGGTGCCTTTTGGGCTAACTAACAATATACGTCGGCCTGTGTAGCCTATCCTTTTTCATGTAATGACACTAGGCGCGCCAAAAAATGATGTCCAGCAGAAATTTAGGCCGGTTATGGCCGGACCTTGCCTTTAGGAAACACGTCTCGTCCGCCGTGTCGAGCGTAATTTAGTGCCTGGCCCTTTTCCGGAGCGCGGCCTTCCGGCCGGTCATCTTCAATAATTGTAAGGCCCACATGAGGCCAACTCCCAATCACCAGAACCACTGCGAACAAACTCAAACATCGTAACCAACGTCATGGCGAACAAATGCTCCTTTCCCGCGACCGTGTCTTTGCCAAGGGCAATGATCGGTCCATCTACACGGCATTGGGTCTGGGCTGCCAAGACCGCAGTAGCCTGACTGACCTCTTCGGCAGTGACACCTCGAATGCGAGCATCGGGTGACACTATCACCTGATTCTGATGGTGAACCTCAGGCAATCGCGTCAGCGGAGTAGTCGGATGTGAACTGCTGCATCCGGTCAGCGACACAAGAAACAAAATGCCAACTGATAATCTCATGAGCGTGAAATCGCCTAACGAAAAAAGAAGGCACCGCCGACTCGCGACGCGAACCGCGACAGCGGAAATGACAGCGCCAACGGCGGGTGGCTCCGGCGACCGGTTAGGCATCATGATATCCACTTGTTAGTTTCCTCCACTACACGCCAAAAAACAAACGTGCGCTTGAGCCTAATCGTCGAACCACGTGCGTCAAGTGCGCCGTGGGTCTCGGACCAATTTACTAATATCTCATCCGAACCAAGCCAGCGAATTGCATCTATCACATAAACACGAACTGCCTTCTGTGTCTTTGCGTCCACATACCTCTGAAAATCTTGAATCTTCACTCCGCCATGTTCAACTTCTCCGTAAATAGCGTGTATCCGGTCAGTCGGAATCATTAAGTCCAACTGGGAACCATTGTGCGACCATGCAGCCATTAGGCTGTGCTGTAATCTGGGTGGCAATGCTGTAAACGCGTCATCGTTGTGCGCAAGCGCGACTGAGACCAAGTCGCCGTTGTGGGTATCAACAACACGGGAAAGAACAATCTGGTAAATCGAATCAAAGTCTGGTGAGGGGAAAAGATACCTATCCACACCGACGCCAACAAAAATGCTGACGGTCACTACCACTATGGCGATGTATTTGCGCGTGCTCATGATGCCATATCAAGGAAAAAAGAAGGCATGTTGAAGAAGTTGGCGCGACGGGCGACAACTATTGATGTCGGTTAAACAATAAACATCAAACATAAATTCAATATGCCAATGAAAACGAATACGCCTCTGAATTCTGAAACGCAAGCCCGAATCCACCAACTGAAACTCGGCGTGTACTGGCACGCCGATCATTTCCGCGTAGTGCGGATGTCATCCGCGTGCCCACC
>CAIXPZ010000237.1 GCA_903921455.1 uncultured Verrucomicrobia subdivision 3 bacterium
CGAAGCTCCCCCTCCTGCTGCTTCTACCTCGAAGCGGAATCAACAGCTTGACGGAGACCTGAAAATCCAGTTCCCTTTGCTCGGAAGGTGAGGCACTTTTCGAGCGCCACCCGCCGCACTTTTCAACCGCCGTTTACATCCAGAACCGTTCAAAGCCGTCACTGCTCGTATAAAGGCTCGAAAAGCCCTGCTCAATGGCCTTTTGCGCCAGGCCGGCATAAACCAGGTGTCCGTTCTCGTGTAAGCCTTCTGAACAATCTCCTTTCAGGGTCGTTCCATCGAAATCCCAAAAAACCATGAATCGCACATTGGTGGTGCCGGTTGTCTCCAGAATGGCCGCCCGGGTAGCCAATATGTGTTGGATGATTCGCTGATCGTCGGGTTCTTCGGCTCGGGCCTCCGTTAGTAAGACTGAAATCAGGATTAACCCGAGTATCAGGGTGGGCTTTAATGGATTCATTTTAACTTAAGTCCGGACGGTGGCCGCCCCGGCCGTCGGCTTTTCATTTGTTCGCCTTCGGAAATGGGCGCGGCGCTAGTTCCACCCGGGGATACTTGGCTGCCGCTTTGGCGGCGGGCTTGGGAGTGGTCAGGGCGATGAAATCCCACTGGCTGCGGCGGGGGCTGGCCCCGGCCGGCAGCTTGGCCCGCCGATACACACCGTCGGCGCCCAGCCGCCGCATCTTGGTGTTGTCGGCCAGCGTGATTCCCAGGATTTCCCGGATGATCCGGTCGCACAAGATCCCATCTTGAATCGGGAACATGACTTCGATGCGTCGGAACAGGTTTCGGGGCATCCAGTCCGCGCTCCCCACCAGCAGCTCCGGCTGGCAGGCGTTTTCAAAATAGCAGATCCGGCTGTGCTCCAGAAACCGGTCCACGATGCTCCGCACCGTGATATTCTCGCTCAACCCGGGCACGCCGGGCCGCAGGCAGCAGATGCCCCGCACAATCAGGTCGATTTTCACTCCGGCCCGGGAAGCCGCGTAGAGCGCCTCGATGAGCTGGGGTTCTACCAGCGAGTTGAGCTTGGCGATGATCCGGGCCGGCAGGCCGCGCTGCGCGTTGACGGCTTCGCGGTCAATCAGTTGCCGTAGCCGGGCCAGCAAATCAAACGGGGCCACGACCAACTTTTTCATGCCGGGGAACTGGCAGATGCCGGTCAGCAGGTTGAACAGGTTGGTCGCATCTTCGCCGAACTCCGGGCGGCAGGTCAACAGGCTGAGATCCGTGTAAAGTTTTGCGGTGGTGGGATTGTAATTTCCCGTGGCCAGATGGACGTAGCGGCGGATCTGGAGGCCCTCCCGCCGGACCACCAGGGCGCACTTCGCATGGATCTTGTAGCCCACCAGACCATAGACCACGTGGACGCCATTCTCTTCCAGCTTCCGCGCCCACTCTATGTTGTTGGCTTCGTCGAACCGGGCGCGCAATTCCACCACCACGGTGACCTGTTTGCCATGGTTCACCGCGTTCATGAGCGCGCCCACAATGCGCTCGTCGCCGCCCGTCCGGTATAGCGTCATTTTGATCGCCAGCACGTCCGGATCCGTGGCGGAAGTCTCCAGAAAACCGATCACGCTGGCATAATTCTCATAAGGATGATGCAGCAGCACATCCCGTTCGCGGATCGTGGCAAACAAATCCGCGCTGCCGCGCAGGGCCGTGGCCACCGGCGCCAGAAACGGCGGGTCCCGCAATTCCGGCGAATGGTCGCCTTGGCACAGCACCATCAGCCGGGTTGGGTTTAGCGGCCCATCGATCAGGTATAAATCCTCCGGGGTTAGCCTTAAGGTTTTCAGCAGCGCCTCCCGGATGGGCGCCGGACAGTCATGCGCCAATTCCAGCCGCACCGCGTCACCCCGGCGGCGTTTATGCAGTTCATCCTCCACCGCCTTGAGCAGGTTCGGTGTGTCCTCCTCATCCACATACAATTCGCTGTTGCGGGTCAATCGGAACGCCCAGTAACCCAGAATCTTCGTGCCCGGAAACAAGTCCGGTAGAAAATGACCGATCAGTTGCCCGAGAAAAACGTAAGCCAGTTGCCCCTCGGTGCGCGGCAGTTGGATGAGCCGGGGCAGAATGGCGGGACATTGCACCACCGCCAGATGCTTGAGGGCCGCCCCGTCTTTGCTGATTTCCAGCCGCACCATGTAATTCAGGGACCGGTTGAGCAATTGGGGAAACGGATGGGCCGGGTCGATCGCCAGCGGTGTGAGCACCGGCCGGACCTCCCGGAAGTAAAACTCCTCCAGCCAGCTTTTGTCTGCGCCGGTGAGTTCGTCAAATTCCAGCAGACGGATTTTATGCCGGGTGAGCGCTGGTTTCAGGTCGTTCCGCCAGCAGGCATACTGGTCATCCACCAGCTTTCGGACGCGGCGGGTGATGGCTCTGAAGTTCTCCGTCGCCGTGAGCCCATCCACGCTGCGGCCCACCTTCCCGCTCTCAATCTGCTGCTTTAACCCGGCCACCCGCACCTCAAAGAATTCGTCCAGATTGGAGCTGACAATGGTGAAAAACTTGAGCCGTTCCAGCAGCGGATTAACTGGGTCCAGCGCTTCCTCCAACACGCGCTGGTTAAATTCCAGCCAGCTTAATTCACGATTGAGAAAATGCGTCGCATCATTGTCGGTCGTCATACACCAGTATTGATTTTAAACGAGGCTAACATGAGTCCGCAAAATTCGTGTTACAATTTGGTAACAAAACCGGTCGGGAGCACAGCGCCATTGAAAAAGAAACAGGCCGACCACATCACTGTGGCCGGCCCGAATAATTGTCAGGACGCACGACGACGACGTCCTGTTGAATGTGAAGAGCTTCTCGCCGCATTGCCGTCGTCGGCGACTAGAAACTTCATGGTCAGCACAGACATAGACGTCAAACCAGGTATTTCGTTCAATCCAATCGCCGATAAAATTAGTTCGCTGTGCTCAGCCAATAATGAGTTCGCGGCGCTCAACAGCGACGGTCGCGCGGCGGTTGCTCACCGCAAGGTGCACGATCTCCCGTTGCACAGTAAATTGCCACACCCGGACGCCGGGGCTCAGCCCTAGGGGGGTTGCGTAGATTTCCTTTCGTGTGCTTCGTATGTTTTGCGGTAAAAATCCGGCCCGGTTCAGCGCTCTTTTCCCGTCAAAATTATTTCCGTTATTTTTGAAAATCCTTTTTGACAAAGGTGTATACGGAGTCCATTATAAGGCTGTCGA
>CAIXPZ010000238.1 GCA_903921455.1 uncultured Verrucomicrobia subdivision 3 bacterium
GAAAAACCGCCGGTTGGCGGTGGAACACCCTCGGAAAGTCGTCGCAGAATTGAAATCGAAAAATGACCGGACAGCAGTTTTATCCAGTTTTTAAAATAGTGAAATCGCGGTCATCAAAAACTAAACGGGACAGCAGTGATTACCTGTCATTAAATTTGTGGATTGCCCCATCACCACCGCCTTGGAAAATTTGGGGCGGCTGGCAGGTATAAATTATTTACTGGATCCCAAAGTCGGTTACGGAATGTCTGACAAAATTGGAAAGATGAAACCCGAACCGATCCTCTCCTTGTGTTGGCGGAATGTCACTGCGAAACAGGCATTCATTGCCCTATGTGAGAATAACGATTTGATTATCTGTAAGAATCAAGCCAGTTGTTTTATTACAATCAGATCAAAAGATCGTCCGATCAAACATTTCGTGGAAGGGGATTTGCTCGGCAGCGATACCAACCAGCTGGTCAAAATTCAAATGCAAGAAGTGCGTCTAGACCATGCGCTAGAGCAGCTTTCCAAGCAAGCTGGTATTAAAATCCTGCTTGGCTCAATCTTGACAGAGCAAAGAGATTTGCCGGACATGCCTTCTTATCTTGGGCCTTTGATTTCAATTCACTGGAATAATTGCACTCCAAAGCAAGCCATCATCGCCTTGTGTGAGAATTACAATCTCATTATCGTCAAGGATGGCATCACAGGCGTCGTCAGCATCAAGCCGGGTGATTCGTCCTGTCGGGACTCCGAATGAAGTTCATCCGTCCGTCCGGACATGGCCAGATTTCGTCAGGAAATTGATTTCTCGGATTGATTTAACGGCGCGGCTTTGGTGTCTTATGCCACGTTTAATATGAATCCTGTCGCCGTTCCCGTCCGCCAACGCAAATTGCTCGTCGCCAACCGCAGCGAAATCGCCATCCGCGTCTTTCGCGCCGCGACGGAACTCGGCTTGCGCACCGTCGCCATCTACGCGCAGGAGGACCGCCTCGCCATCCACCGCTTCAAGGCGGACGAAGCTTACGTGGTGGGCGAAGGCAAGGGGCCCGTCGGCGCGTATCTGGATATTCCCAGCATCATCGCGCTGGCCAAGGAAAAGGGCGTGGACTTCATCCATCCCGGCTACGGCTTTCTGTCGGAGAACGCGGCGTTTGCGGAGGCTTGCGACGAGGCGGGGATCATCTTCGTGGGCCCGCGCGTGGAATTGCTGAAAAACATGGGCGACAAAACCGCCGCCCGCGCCCTGGCGCAAAAGGTCGGCGTGCCGGTGTTGCCGGGCACGGAAGACCCGATTGAAGACCGCGCCGAGGCGCTGAAGGTGGCGAAGGAGATCGGGTTCCCGCTCATCATCAAGGCGGCGTTCGGCGGCGGCGGCCGCGGCATGCGCGTCGTCCACAAGCCGGGCGATCTGGCGGATTTGCTGGACGAGGCGCAGGGCGAGGCCGGCCGGGCCTTCGGCAATCCGGCGGTGTTCCTCGAACGCTATATTCCCCGCGCCAAGCACATCGAGGTGCAGATCCTCGGCGACAAGCACGGCAAGGTGGTGCATCTGCACGAACGCGATTGCTCCGTGCAGCGCCGGCATCAGAAGGTCATCGAGATCGCCCCGAGCGTGGAATTGGAACGCAATGTGCGCGCCGAATTGTGCGATGCCGCGGTGAAGCTTTGCCGCGAGATCCGTTACGACAACGCCGGCACGGTGGAATTCCTCTACAATCAGGACACGAAGGAATGGTTCTTCATCGAGATGAACCCGCGCATCCAGGTCGAGCACACGGTCACGGAAGTCATCACCGGCCTGGACCTGGTGCGCTCGCAGATTTTGATCGCCGACGGCAAGCCGATGCACGGCAAGGAAGTGGGCATTCCCGCGCAGGAAGACATCCCGCGCAACGGCTACGCTGTGCAATGCCGCATCACGACGGAGGATCCGGAGAATAAATTCCAGCCCGACTACGGCCGCATCCTGACGTATCGCTCGGCCGGCGGCTTCGGCGTGCGCCTCGACGGCGGCATGGGCTACGGCGGCGCGGTGGTGACGCCCTTTTACGATTCGCTGCTCGTGAAGCTGACCGTGAGCGCGCAGACCTTCGACGCCGCCTTGCAACGCATGGACCGCGCGCTGCGGGAATTTCGCATTCGCGGCGTGAAGACGAACATTCCCTTTTTGGAAAACGTCATTCACAACGACGTCTTCAAGTCCGGCCAAGCCTCCACGACGCTGATTGACACCACGCCGGAGCTATTCAATCTCAAGCCGCGCCGCGACCGCGCGACCAAGCTGCTGACCTTCATCGGCGACGTGACGGTCAACGGCAATCCGCAGGCGAAGGGATTTGTGCCGAAGGAAATCTTCACCGCCGCGCGCATCCCGGCCCACGAGCGCAAATCGGTTGCGCCGAACGGCACCCGCCAGTTATTGCTCTCGCTCGGCGCGAAGAAGTTTGCCGAGTGGACGCTCAAGCAAAAGCCGTTGCTCATCACCGACACGACGTTCCGCGACGCCCATCAGTCGCTCTTCGCCACCCGGTTGCGCGGCTACGACATGCTCGCCGTGGCGGAAGCCGTGGCGCAGCGCACGCCGAATCTGTTTTCGCTGGAGATGTGGGGCGGGGCGACCTTCGACACCTCGATGCGCTTCCTGCACGAAGACCCGTGGCAGCGCTTGCGCGATTTGCGCGCGCGGATTCCGAACATCTGTTTCCAGATGCTCTTTCGCGGCTCCAACGCCGTGGGCTATTCCAATTATCCCGACAATGCCGTGGCCGGCTTCGTCAAACACGCGGCGGCGAGCGGCATGGATATCTTCCGCATCTTCGATTCGCTGAATTATCTGCCGAACCTGACCGTCGCGATGGACGCGGTGCAGGAGACGCACGCCCTCTGCGAGGCCGCGATCTGCTACACCGGCAACATTCTCGACCCCGCCCGCGACAAATATTCACTTAAGTATTACGTCAAGCTGGCGAAAGAACTGGAGAAGATGGGCGCGCATTTCCTGGCCATCAAAGACATGGCCGGCCTGTGCAAACCGGCGGCCGCCAGCGCGCTGGTGAAGGCGCTCAAGGCGGAGATTGGCATTCCGCTTCATTTCCACACGCACGACACCAGCGGCATCGCGGCGGCGAGCGTGTTGAGTGCGGCGGAGGCCGGCGTGGACATCGCGGATCTCGCCATCGCCTCGATGAGCGGCTCGACCAGCCAGCCGAACTTGAATTCCATCGTGGCCGCGCTGCAATTCACCAGGCGCGACACGGGCTTGGATTTGGCCGCGCTGAATGAGTTCGCGGATTACTGGGAACAGGTGCGCGGCTACTATGCGCCGTTCGACACGTCGCCGAAATCCGGCAGCGCGGAAGTATATCTGCACGAGATGCCGGGCGGCCAGTTCACGAACCTGAAGGAGCAGGCCGCGTCCATGGGCCTCGGCCATCGCTGGCCGGAGATCGCCCGCACTTACGCGGAGGTGAACCAGCTGTTCGGCGACATCGTCAAGGTGACGCCCAGCAGCAAGGTCGTCGGCGACATGACGATGTTCCTGGTCACGCGCGGCATCAAGCCGGCGGATGTGTTGAACCTCGAACCCGGGGCGACGCCGTTCCCGGAGTCGGTGATCGATATGATCGGCGGCGGCCTCGGCCAGCCGATGGGCGGCTGGCCGAAGAAATTGCAGCACGTCATCCTCGGCGACCGCAAGCCGTTGAAAGGCCGGCCGGGTGAATCCTTGAAGCCGCTGAATTTCAAAAAGATTGCCGAGGAACTGTCGGCCAGACTCAAGCGCGCGGCGACGGAGGACGATGTGTTCAGCCACATCATGTATCCCGAAGTGTTCGCGGCTTACACGAAGAACGAGCATCATTTCGGCGACCTCTCCGCGCTGCCCACGCCGGCGTTTTTCTACGGGATGAAACCCGGCCAGGAAATCTCGGTGGAGATTGAGGCGGGCAAGACCCTGTTCATCCGGCTCGTCAATATCGGCGCGGTGGATGCCGAGGGCAAGCGCGCGCTGAACTTCGAGTTGAACGGCATGGCGCGCCAGCTCGCGATCGTGGACCGTTCCGCCAAGCCGACCATCAAGGCCCGCCAGAAAGCCGATCCGGCCAAGCCGGCGGAAGTGGGCGCGCCGATTCCCGGCCTCGTCACCGCGCTCGCCGTGAGCGTGGGCGCGAAGGTGGTGAAGGGCGACAAGCTGCTCACGCTCGAAGCCATGAAAATGCAGACGACCATCTACGCGCCGGCGGACGGCGTGGTGGATGAGATCTGCGTGGCCAACGGCGACGCGCTGGAAAGCAAGGATCTGATCCTGAAATTGCGCGCGGCGTGACGCGCGTTCACGTCCAGAGCCGGAGCCAGAACCGTTGCGGCGATTCGATCATGATCTTGGTCAGCAGGGCTTCCAGGCTGGCGGCCTTGGGTTCTTCCAGGCGGCGCGCCAGCACCAGCGCATACCCGAACACCGCGAACACCAGCGCGTAAAAGATGGTGTAGTGGTTCCATAGCACTCCCCCCCACTGCGTCTGCCGCTGGCCGATCAGGTCAATGAGCAGTCCCCAGGCGATGGGCGCCAGCCCCATGGCGACATTGGCGAACACCGAGTAGAGCACGAAGAAGTGGCTGCGGCCCATCGTCGGGATGATGGACATGGCGAGCCGGCTGTTCGCCATGCCGACGAGCGCGGCAAAGAGGCCCATCAGAAATTGCAGTCCCAGGATCAGCGGCAGATGCGCGGTCAGCACGCCGCCGGCGATCGCGATCCAGCCCAGTAAAATCAGTAGCCACACGCCCAGGCTCAGGCCCAGGATCGGTTTGCTCCCCACATGGTCCAGGCGGTGGCCGATCAGCCACAGGCTGCTCAATCCGCCGAGAAAGGAAACGGACGTTACAAATAAGATTTTCCCCTCCGTCAATCCGGTTTCCGTTTTCAGGAATGCCACCGTGAACGCCGTGAAGCCGCCGTAGGCCAGCGACCACACTACGACGAAGCGCAGCAGTTTCCGGAACGGCGGATGGCGCAGGATTTCCAGCCACGGCACCGGCTGGTTGGAGGAGCGGATTTCTTCCGTGATCGGCACGTCGGGCACGCGATTGAGATACAGGAGGCTCACGCCGCCCATGACCGCGCTGAAGGCAAAGATGACGGCGAATTGCCACGGCTGCGGCGCGGCGCCCAGGCACAGGGCGGAGACGATGACGGTGAGGAAGCAGCCGAGGTTGCCCATCGCCGCCTCGCCGGAGATGTAGCGGCCCCGGGAATTTTCCGGCACCAGATGCGTGATCCACGGCAGCCACGCGCAGCTGGAGATGCCCCGCACCAGATTGAAGCCGAACAGCAGCGCCAGTAGCAGCACCACCTGCGTGAGGACATCCAGATAGCCGGTGGCCAGCGGCACCAGCACCATGCCAAACGTAAACAGCGTGCGCGTGCCCCAGCCGGCCAGCACAAAGCGCTTGTAGCCCACGCGGTTGATGTATTGCGCGGCGGGGATCTGGAAGATCACCATCAGCGGCATCATGCCCGCGATGAACCCCAGCACGGTGGCGTTCGCGTGCAGCGTCTTCGCGTAGAGAATCATCGGGCTGCCGAGGACGATCTGGAAGGAGAGGCCGTTGAAGGCGGCAAACCGCCAGGCGTTCTTCAGGCCCGGCGGAAAAGTGGGGGCGGCGGACGTTGGGCTTGGAGCGTTTTCAGGCATGGAACCAATGACCCGCCACGGCCTTCGCCCTCGCGTTCCGTGGCGAGCCGTGGCTGGACTCGGGGATAGGATAACGGCGGCAAAAAATGTTTGCGAGCCGGAAACCTTTCGGGGCCTTTGGCCGCGGATCCCGGTCGGTCGCCGATTTGACTGGTTAAGCCGGATTCAATGCGGCAAACTGAATTGTGATTAAAACCAAATCCGCACCTCGCGCCGCCATGGAACCGCTGGCGGACGGCCAGATGTGGCATATGCCCGACGCGCTGTTGCAGGTGACCCAGCTCGGCAAGCTCCTCGTTCATTACAAACTGGGGAAACACAACGCGGTGCGCGTCTCCAACTCCATCGGCAGCAAGACCAGCATCGAAAAATTTCTTAAAAAGAACAAGGCCGTGCTCGTGAAGGCCATCAAGCCCGCCGCCGCCAAAACGAACGGCGCGGCCAGGAAGCCGGCGTCCGCTAAGAAATAATCATTTTCCAGCCGTCACGCCGGGACTTGAAAAAGTTCCGGCTTTTTTATTAGTCAAGCCGCCCGCCGGCGCGGTAATCTTCCGGTGCTGATGAATTCGTGGCGCTTCAAATTGTTATACGACGGCGACTGTCCCCTCTGCCGGCGCGAGGCGCGCTTCCTCCAAAAACGCAATCGTAACGGCTGGCTGGCCTTTGAAGACATCGCTGCGCCCGGCTTCGATCCGGCGGTTTATCACACCACGCCGGCCGAGTTGATGGGCGTCATCCACGGGGTTTTTCCCGACGGCCGCATGGTGAGGAAAGTGGCGGTGTTTCGCGAAGCGTATCGCGCTGTCGGTTTGGGCTGGGTGCTGGCCCCGGCGGGCTGGCCGGGGGTGCGCTGGTTGGCGGATGTCGGTTACGAATGGTTCGCCCGCAACCGCATGGGCATCGGCAGATTGTTTGGCCGCCAATGCGAAACGGGAACGTGCGCCGTGAATCCCCCGGCCAATCCATCCCGCCCTCATCTTGGCTGGATCATCGCGGCGTTTGCCCTGGTGCTGGCGCTGACGGCCGGCATTGAATTGTCCATGGGCCGCACCCTGTTCGGTCCGGATGGCCGGTTTGGTTTCTGGGAAGGCAGCATCTGGAGTAGTGAGAACTCGCAGCGCCTGGCGGATGCCTATTCGTTCACGCACGTCGTGCACGGCCTGGTGTTTTATGGCGGCCTGTGGCTCGTCGCGCGCCGGTGGCCGGTCCGGGCGCGGTTGCTGCTGGCGCTGGCGCTGGAAGCCGGTTGGGAAATTCTCGAGAACTCGCCGTTCATCATCAACCGCTATCGCGAAGCCACCGTCTCGCTCGGCTACACCGGCGACAGCGTGCTCAATTCGCTGAGCGACATTCTGATGATGACCGCCGGCTTCCTGCTGGCCGCCCGCGTCCGGCCGCGCGTCACGCTGGCGGTGATTCTCGTTTTGGAAATCGGTTGCGCGCTCTGGATTCGCGATAACCTCACGCTCAATGTCGTCATGCTCATTCACCCGCTTGATGTCATCAAGCACTGGCAGCTGGCCGCCATGCCCGCCGGTTAAAATCCCCGACCGTTTATGCCCCAGACCCCGCACGTCGAAAAACATTTCACCGCCGGTGAAGCCGTGCGCGACATCGTCATCGGCATGTCCGATGGTCTGACCGTGCCGTTCGCGTTGGCCGCCGGCCTGACGGGCGCAATCGCGTCGTCGCACCTCATTCTTACCGCCGGCTTCGCGGAAATCGCCGCCGGTTCCATCGCCATGGGCTTGGGCGGTTATCTGGCCGCGCGCAGCGATGCGGAGCACTACGCGAGCGAGCGTCGCCGGGAGGAAGCGGAGATTGTCACCTTGCCGGAAGTGGAAGCCGGGGAAGTGCGGGAGATTTTCCAGACCTACGGCCTGACGGAAGCCGAATGCGCTCCCGTCGTCGAATCCCTGCGGCGGCGGCCGCAGGACTGGGTGGATTTCATGATGCGCTTCGAGCTGGGGCTGGAAAAACCCGTGCCCGGTCGCGCGTTGAAAAGCGCTCTCACCATCGCGCTCTCCTACGTGGTGGGCGGAATCATTCCCCTGAGCGCGTATCTGATCTTGGCTGACGCGCATCGCGCCTTGAACATCTCCTGCGCCGTCACCTTGCTCGCGCTGCTGGTGTTCGGCGCGGTCAAAGGCCGCTTCACCGGCACCTCGATGGTGCGGAGCGGACTCCAAACGGCGTTGATCGGCGGCCTCGCCGCCGCTGCCGCGTTCGGGATCGCCCGGATGATTTCTTAACGAGTTGAGGCCGACAATCCTTGCAGTCTTGGCCCGCTAACTGCTAAATAAGCCGCCAGTTGAAGCCATGACCCGCATCGCCCTGTGGCTGGCACAGCACCAGCTCAAGTCCAAGACGCCCGCGCGCCGGTTGCGGGCGTTGCAGCGTTTGCGCACCGCTCTCAACGACGCCGTCGTCGCGCTCGACGACAAGATCACCATCGCGCTGCTCGACCATGTGCTGACCGATCCCGAAGTGGAAGTCCGCCAGGAAGCCACCGCCATCCTCGGCGACCTGCGCGATGTGCGCACCCTGCCGCCGCTCATCCGCGCGCTGAGCGATCATAACGAGGCCGTCCAGGAGATCGCCATTGCCGCGCTCAAGCGCCTGGACGACCGCACGGCCATCGCCGCGCTCGTGACCAAATTATTCAACGGCACAACCACGATTCAATGGCGCGCCGCCCAAACCTTGAAATCCCTGGGCTGGCGGCCGCAGACCACGGCCGAACAGATTCGTTATTACCTCGCCATCGGCGAAATCCGGCAGCTCTCCGCCTATGGCGTCGACGCCGTGAAACCGCTTGTGGACAGCTTGCGCGCCACCACGCCGGAAAAGAAAGTCGCCGCCGCCAATGTCCTGGGTGAGATCGCTGATCCTGCCGTGTTCAAGCCGCTGCTCGGTCTGTTGCGTGATTCCGAGCCGATGGTGCGCAGTGCCGCCATTTATGCCCTGGAACAATCTGGCTGTCGCGACGCCGTGCCCGGGCTCGTGCTGGCGCTGAAGGACAGCGTGCGCAACGTCCGGCTCGCCGCCACCCAGGTGCTCGGCACCCTCGGCGACCCGCAGACTGTCGAGCCGCTGATCCGCTTGCTCGATGACAAGGACTGGGAGATCCGCCGCACCGCGCTCGAATCCCTCGGCCGGCTCGGCGACACGCGGGCGTTTCCGTCTGTGGCCAAACGGCTCGATGACACCGATCAGGAAGTCCGCGAAGGCGCGGCCGACGCGCTGGGCCGCGTTGGCAACGAGAGCATCGTCGAAAAACTCGTCATCACCATGGTGGATGCGCACAGCGGCGTGCGGCAGGCGGCGGCGCGCGCGCTGACCCGGATTTATCCGCGCTGGGAGACTTCCGAGCGCGTCCAAAAGCTGCTGCCGGAGATTCAGGCTGCCATGAAGCATCGCGACGTCAGCATCCAATCCGCCGCCGCCAGTCTGCTGAAACGGGTTTCCCGGCCGGATCCTGCCGGGGCGCAGTTGTCGTTGAGTGGCGCCGGGGAGACCCGCTCGCAACCGCTCGCCGGCATGCTGCGGACGCTGTTGCAGGATGCCGATGCCGCCGTGCGCGCCGCCGCCGCCGGAACGGTGGGGTGGATGCAGTTGGCCGAAGTGACCGAACCGCTCAAGGCGTTGCTTAACGATGCCGATCCGGCGGTGAAAGGCGCGGCGCAATCGGCTCTGGCCAGGCTCGCCGCGGGCGAAACCGGCAGTGGCGCCAGCCGGGTCACCTTCCTGTCGCAGACGGCGCCTGCGCCGGCTCCCGCTGCCACGGATGCGGTGCAGGACGTGTTGATCTGCTCGGCGTTTGGCGAGGTGTTGCACGAGCGTCAGTGCCGGCATCTGGCCGACTGGTTGAAGGTGCTGGAATTTGTTTTGCCCCAGGCCGAGCAGCTGGGCCGGCTCATGACGCTGGGCGAGTTTCACCGCTTGCACATCCTGACTGCCGGTGCGCGCGTCATCGTTCTGGCCTCGGCGGAAGGCAGCGTTATGTTGCGGGTGAACCACGGGACCGCCCCGGCGCCGGCCGCGAGCGGGGGCAGCTTCAATGAAACGGGTAAAGCGCAGGCGACCGAATGGTTGCGGCAGGCGCCCTCCGTGCGGGGCGTCTTGCTGCGCGGCCTCCGCTTTCCCGACCAGACGATTGTTTGCGACGTGGATTCACGCGACCTGACGGTGACGGCGCTGGAGCAGGCTTACCGGGCGGTGGCGGATACGTTTCAATGGCTCCAGCCCCGCCAGCTTCCCTCCGGGCAGCTCGTGTGGCACTACGACCGGACGGCGTTGCATTGCGTGCGGCGGGCGGACAAATCCATTCTGGGTGCCATGGCTTCAGCCAAACCGGGTGAAACGGATGAAGCGGGATTGAACCGGCAACTGGCGGAGTTTCAGAATCTCGGGGCGGCTCAGGTCATTTGAATGATGGCGATTCCGAAGACCTCTACCAAACCTTTCAGGAAGCGCTCCCAGTCGCGATCGGCCATGCTGTTTCGGACGATGATGATTTTCACATCCTTCAAGACAAACTCCACCATCCCCTTGGTGATCACAATTTGGGAGACCTGGTTGACGGAGCGGTTGCCGGGATGGTCATACTCGAAGTAATGCCCGGGTTTGCCGGGCGCGTGGGCGTCAAACCATTTGCCGAATTGAAGATAATGAAAGGCCTCCATGCCTTTTGAATTCGAGGCATTGCCGATCCCCTTCATATAACCCGCCTCCGTGGCGGTGAACACGATTTGCATAAGCCGGCAAGGTCAACGCTCCTGGTTGACCCCGTGATTGTTTTTGCCGTGATTGTTTTTATTTTCCAACCCGTCCCGTTAGGCCATCCTAAAACCCTATTGCTGCGCTGCCGGCCTGTCCAGAATCTTTTAGGGCGGCGGTCGCCTCTAAAACTCGGTTGCCAGGGTCCCGCTTCTGTGTTAATGAATTACAGCAGTAACAATTATTAGCCTAGTTTCATCGGGCGATTTGGGGGATTTATATGGCAAATCTAATAAAAGGCGAGGCGGGGCGGAAACTTCTGGACACAAACGCCGCCGCGGAAAACGGATTGGATGTCTGGCTGGTGGATGATAACGCGGGTTTTCGCGCAGCCTTGAAAGGGCTCCTCAATCAGGATCCTGGGATAAGGTGTTCCCATGATTTTTCCTCCGGGCCGCTGGTTTTAGCCGCGCTCCAGCTGCTCGCGCCGCCGGCAGTGATTCTGCTGGATGTCGAAATGCCCGGCATGTCCGGTCTCGAGGCGCTCCCGGCCATCAAACAGTTGGCGCCCGCTACGGCGGTGATGATCCTGACCACCTTCTTTGATGCCGAACGCCGGCGCGCGGCGTTGGCGGCCGGGGCTGGCGATTTTTTGGTGAAGGCCAGGCCGGTCAGCCAGCTCGTTGCCGCCATTCGGGCGGTGAACGCCCAGCCACCTGCAGCACAAATGTCGCTGCCGGTCGCGAAGGAAGCCGGGCTTATTCAAAAGCTTCTCTCCCGCTTTCTTCCGTGATGAAATCAACGGGGCTTAGCGTCCAAGTTCCGTCCGCTTTCGCGCGCAGTGGCTGCTTCGGTGCAGCCTGCCTTCAGGTGTCTTCCGGTTGGCGAGGTTTGCCCAACTCCCGCGACTTGCCGCCGGGCGATTTTCTTGGCACCCTTTGCCGCGATGAAAAAAAACCAGTCCGCCATTAATACCCGCCCCTTTTCCAGCATCCTGTTCGACGGTGACGAGCGTGCCGCGGCGCGCGCCATGCTGTATCCGGTCGGTTTTAAGGCTGAAGATTTCCAGAAGCCGCTGATCGGCGTCGCGTCCACCTGGAGCGATGTCACCCCGTGCAACATGCACATTGACAAGCTCGCGCTGGAATCCGAGAAGGGCGTGAATGCCGGCGGCGGCAAGGCGATCATCTTCAATACCATCACCATTTCCGACGGCATCTCGATGGGCACCGAAGGCATGAAGTATTCGCTCGTCTCGCGCGAGGTCATCGCCGACTCCATTGAAACCGTTGTGGGCTGCGCGGGCATGGATGGCTATGTGGCCATCGGCGGCTGCGATAAGAACATGCCCGGCTCGCTCATCGCCATCGCGCGTATGAACCGGCCTGCCGTGTTCGTTTATGGCGGCACGATTCTGCCCGGCTGCATCACCAGCGCGCCGGCGAAGAAGCTCGACATCGTTTCCGTGTTTGAAGCCGTCGGCGCGCACGCGAACCACAAGATTTCCGACGCCGAATTTAAAGCCGTCGAACAATGCGCCATTCCCGGCGCCGGTTCCTGCGGCGGCATGTATACCGCCAACACGATGGCGTCCGCGATCGAAGCGCTGGGCATGAGCCTGCCAAACAGCTCCGCCCAGAACGCCGTTTCGCCCGCGAAGTTGGACGATTGTCGTCGCGCCGGGGCCGCTGTGGTGAAGATGCTGCAGCTCGGGATCAAACCGCTGGACATCCTCACCAAAAAAGCCTTTGAGAACGCCATCACCGTGGTCATCGCGCTCGGCGGCTCCACGAACGCTGTCTTGCATCTGCTGGCTATCGCGCACGCGGCCAGGGTGAAGCTGACCATTGATGATTTCACGCGCATCGGCAAACGCGTGCCCGTCCTCGCTGATTTGAAGCCGAGCGGCAAGCATCTTATGTCCGAGCTCGTCGCCATCGGTGGCATCCGGCCGCTCATGAAGATGTTGCTCAACAAAGGACTCCTCCACGGCGGCTGTCTGACGGTCACCGGCGAGACCCTGGCGCGCACGCTCGCCAATGTGAAGCCTTACCCCGGCTGGCAAACCATCATTCGCGGCTTCGACAATCCGATCAAGAAAGATAGCCATCTCGTCATCCTGCGCGGGAATCTTGCCCCCGAGGGCGCCGTCGCCAAGATTTCCGGCAAGGAAGGATTGCGCTTCGCGGGCAAGGCCATCGTGTTTGAAGGTGAGGAGAAGGCGATGCAAGCGATTCTCAACGGCACCATCAAGCCCGGCCACGTCATCGTCATCCGCAGCGAAGGGCCGAAAGGCGGGCCCGGTATGCGCGAAATGCTTTCGCCCACCAGTGCCATCATGGGCAAGGGCCTCGGCAAAGAGGTGGCGCTCATCACCGACGGGCGGTTCAGCGGCGGCAGCCACGGCTTCGTCGTCGGGCACATCACGCCGGAAGCTTACGTGGGCGGGACCATCGCGCTGGTGAAGAACGGCGACGCCATCACCATTGACGCCGAGAAGCGTGAGCTGACGCTGGTGGTGCCGGCGAAGGAGTTGGCCGCGCGCCGCAAGGCGTGGAAAAAACCGGCTCCGCGTTACACGCGCGGCGTGCTGGCCAAATACGCCGCCCACGTCACCAGCGCCTCGCTGGGCGCCGTGACGGATGACGACTTGAAGTTGTGAAAGCCACACGATTTCAAAGCCAGTTCAATACTTCTAGGAAGTTTATTTGCGTGGGCTATTTATTGTCGATGCTGCTGGCATTAATTTGTCCACACGCGATAGCTCAAACAAATAATTCGGATGAACTTTTCTACCGACGTTTTAATTCCAACCACGCCCCGCCAACCCCGGAGACGAATGAACTGCGAAAAGAGACCGCGGTTTTTTTCACCAATTACTTGGACAAGCTGTTTCGAGCCCGGGATATCAAAAAGGACTTCTATTCCACGCAGATTAAGGAACTTGACGGCATTTACGAACGCCATAAATCCGAAAAGACGGAAGACCTTGCTTTGATTCTCAAAATGAAGAAGAGCATTTATGTCAATAATTTGCACCAACCCGAGAAAGCGGTTGAAGTCGTAAAACAACTTCTCGCTGAACTGCCGGAGACTCAGATCGCAAAAGAAGAGTCCGTGGATATTGAGTATCTCCTCCCCATTTTGCAGGGACGCGAGTTGCGGAACTCACTGAGCTATGGCGAACCGTTCCCCGACTTTGCCGAAAAGGACCTCGACGGCCATCCGATTTCGGTGCATGCCCTCAAAGGCAAGGTGGTCATGCTCGATTTCTGGGATATGAAAATTGGCCACTACGGCGGAATGGAACTACCAAGTTTACTTGCGCGTTATCACCAATATCACGATCAAGGATTTGAAATCATCGGCATCAACATGGACACGGATGAAGCCAGCGTCAGAGACTACATCAAAACCAATGGCATGATCTGGCCGCAGTATTTTGACGGCAAAGGCAAATACAACAAAATCGCCCTCAAATACGGAATCTATTTCGCCTCGGACGACTTTTTGATTGATGCCGATGGCAATTACATCGGCGGCCTATTTTATTCAAAGTTGTATGACCAAAAAGTGAAAGAAGCGTTGGCGCGGAAAGATTGGCCACGGTAGAACGATCTAGCTGTTGATGGGAGTCAAACCCGCCGGGATTCCATCCCTTAGCCCGGAACCGAGCCGCGTCAGGCTGGCGAGGAGCTACCTTGGGTCATCTTTCGCAAGTTCAATCACCTTTCCGCCGACTATCAAGACCAAGGTCCGCCCCATCGGGGCAGGGGCGGCCCGTCGCGTGCTGGAAATTTTCTTGAAACAATTCCGGCGCGCGGGCGTCTGTTCCTGCATGAAACGTCGCCGCGCATTCACCTTGATTGAATTGCTCGTCGTCATTGCCATCATCGCCATCCTCGCGGCGATGCTGCTGCCGGCGCTGGCCTCGGCCAAGCAGCGCGCGTGGAGCATCGCCTGCAATTCCAACCTCCACCAGCTCGGCCTCGGGCTGCGGATGTATGCGGATGATAATGCGGAGTGGTTCCCCGTCTCCGGCGGCAGCATTGCGTGGAACGCCATCGACGGCAGCACGCATAAGCCGGGCTGGATGCAGCAGGTCTTCGCCTATGTGGGCAACACGAATGCGTTTCACTGCCCCGCCAACAAGCTGCTGCCGCCGCCGGCGCAATCCAGTTTCAATTATTTCAACGGCGCCCGCGCCGCCTATATCGCGTCGGACCCGGTCAACCCGCATTTCGCGCCGGTCAAGGGCACGCGCATCGCGTTCGTCTCGGCCTATGTGCTGTCGGGCGACACGCTGGATTTCCAGCCGGACGATTGCGACAAGGATGATTATTCGCAGAACTGCGTCGGGGGGCCGGCGAACGGGATGCCGTGGGAGGATTGGGAGGCGCACAACAAGGGGCAGAATATCCTGTTCGCCGACGGCCACTCCAAATGGTATCGGGGCTACAGCACGAACGAGATGACCTTCCGCTACGAGACCATGTCGAGCTGGCAGTGATGGGGCGGAAAATCGGCGGCGGCGGCGCGGCTCAACCAAAATTCTCTAAAAAAGATATTGCACCCGATAATCCAGTTGCTATTATCCGCGTCCGCTTTCAGTCAAACGGAGCGGTGATAGTTAAACCAAAACCAGACAATCGTTCTTTATATGGCACAACGTATTAGAATCCGCCTCAAGGCCTATGACTATCGCGTCATAGATCAGTCGGCCAAGGAAATTGCCGACACCGTCAAGCGCACCGGCGCCCGCGTGGCCGGTCCGATCCCCCTCCCGACCCGTATCGAACGCTACACCGTGCAGCGCTCGCCCCACTCCGACAAGAAGTCGCAGGAAACTTTCGAACAACGCACCCACAAGCGGCTCATCGACATTCTCGAACCGACCGCCAAGACCGTGGACGAATTGAAGAAGCTCAATTTGCCCGCCGGCGTGGACATCACCATCAAAATCTGACGGTATAACAATTCAACCATTTAACCATTCACGAATTTTATGCCACTAGGACTTTTAGGAAAGAAATTGGGCCACACCCGCGTCTACACGGCGACGGGAACGCTGGTGCCCGTGACCGTTGTGCTCGCCGGACCGAACCGCGTGCTGCAGGTCAAAACGCAGGCCGGCAAGGACGGCTACAACTCCGTCCAGCTCGGTTTCGACGACCAGAAGGAACAGCGCCTGACCAAGGCGTTGCTCGGCCACATCAAGAAACAGAACGGCGTTGCGGTGAAGCGCATCCGCGAGTTCCGGGATTTCTCCAAGGACGTGAAGCCCGGCGATATCGTCGGACCGACGTTGTTTGCGCCCGGTGATTTCATTGATGCCATCGGCACGACCAAGGGTCGCGGCTTTGAAGGTGTCGTGAAACGTCACCGGATGGCCGGTGGTGATTCGACCCACGGTGCCAAAGGCTGGCATCGTCGCGGCGGCGCGATCGGTCAGCGCTTGTTCCCCGGCACGGTCATGCGCGGCATGAAGATGCCCGGCCACATGGGCCAGGACACCCGCACCACGCAGAACCTGGAAGTCATCCAGGTGCTCGAGGCCGACAACCTGATTCTTATCAAAGGTTCCATCCCCGGCGCGGAAGGCGATTACGTCGTCATCCGTGAATCCAAGAAACGTCCGAAGGGCTGGAAAGCCCCCGTGGCGAGCGTCGGCAAGAAAAAAGCCGCCGCTGATGCCAAAGCCGCCGCCGCCAAGAAATAATTAAGCCATGAAAATTTCCATCAAAAACCTTTCCGGCAAAGCCGCCGGCGAACTCGAAGTGAAGTTCGCGATGATCGAAAACGGTCGTGGCACGCAGGCCGTCCACGACACCGTCACCGCGTATCGCGCGGCGCAGCGCATGGGCACGGCCAAGGCCAAGAACGCCGGCGAAGTCGCGGGCACGAACAAGAAGCCGTGGAAGCAAAAAGGCACGGGCCGCGCCCGCGCCGGTTCCTTCCAGTCGCCCGTGTGGGTCGGCGGTGGTGTGACCTTTGGTCCCCGTCCGCGTGATTACACGAAGAAAATCTCCAAGAACACCAAAGCCCTCGCGCTCCGCAAGGCTTTGACCGAGCGCCTCAAGATGGGCGACGTAGTAATCGTGGACGATTTGAAATTGGCCTCGGCCAAGACGAAGGATTTCGTCAAGGTCATCGACACGCTGGAACTGACGGGCACCACGCTCATCGTTTCCTGCGGCGAAGCCAACGCCAACCTGACCCGCGCCGCCCGCAACATCTGCGGCGTGACGCTCACCACCGGCGATTCGCTCAACACCTACGACGTGTTGCGCCCCGACAAACTGCTCTTCACCCGGAGCGCGTTTGAAACCGTCGAAGCCCGTCTCAACAAGGAATAACATGAACGCTTTCGAAATCATCAAGACCGTCCGCCTGACGGAAAAAGGCACGCGCCAGGGCGAGAAATATAACCAATACACCGTCGTGGCCGATCCGCGCGCGAACAAGACCCAGATCCGGCAGGCCGTGCAGGAACTGTTCAAGGTCAAGGTTACCCGCGTCAACACCATGAACGTCCGCGGCAAAGCCCGCCGCAAGCGCACCGCGCAGGCCGGCGTCACGAACGCCTGGAAAAAGGCCATTGTCACGTTGAAAGACGGCGACAAGATCAGCCTGACCTGAGCCGGTTTTTGAATCGCAAAACGCGAGGTGATGTTCACCTCGCGTTTTTTTATTGGTGGGTTTCGTCTTTAGATTGATCGCCGTGGTCGCTCCCCCTAATTGGGTATGTTGCCGGGGATTTATTTGGCTTACCTTGTGTCCTTCCGTTAATTATGTTGCCCGAAAACACGCGCCCATTTATCTCATTGACTCCATGAACCATCGTATCTTTGCCTCAACTTGCACTATCGTTGCGCTCGTCCTGGTGGGTTGCCGGACTGCGGGAAATACCGCGCGGGAAAACCACCTGCCGCCCGCCGGGTTCACCGCGCTGTTCAACGGCACCAACCTCGCCGGTTGGTGGGGCGCCAGCACGGAAGACCCGCGCAAGTATCTCGCCTTGCCGCCCGCCGACTTCCAGGCGAAGCACGACGCCAGCCTTGCCGATATCAACCAGCACTGGTCCGTGCAGCATGGCGACCTGGTGAACGACGGCCACGGATTGTTCCTCACGACCGATAAAAATTACGGCGACTTCGAACTGCTCTTGGACTATCAGACCGTGCCCCTCGCGGATAGCGGGATTTATCTGCGCGGCTGTCCGCAGGTGCAGATCTGGGATTACACCAAGGCCGGCGGCAAATGGGACCTCGGTGCGGACAAAGGTTCCGGCGGCTTGTGGAATAACTCCCCCGGCGCGCCCGGCAAAGACCCGCTCGTTCTCGCCGACCAGCCCTTCGGCCAGTGGAATCACGTCCGCGTCGTCATGGTTGGCTCGCGTGTCTGGGTCTGGCTGAACGGCCAGCCGACCGTCAACGGCGCCATCCTCGAAAACTATTACAACCGCAAGCTCCCCGTCCCGCCGCGCGGGCCGATCCAGCTCCAGACCCACGGCGGCGAGATCCGCTGGCGCAATGTCTTTGTGCGCGAGATCGGCAGCGACGCGGCGGACAAGCTCTTGCGCGGCAAAGATCCGCAGGGGTTTGCGCCCATCTTCAACGGCCATGATTTCACCGGTTGGGCCGGCCCGTTGGATTGCTGCCGCATCACCAACTCCGCCATCGTCTGGCAGCCGAAGAATGGCGGCACGATTTACACCGTCGCCGATTATACCAACTTCGTCGTGCGCCTTGAGTTCAAGCTTCCGCCCGGCGGCAACAACGGCCTCGCGATCCGCTACCCCGGCAGCGGCGACACCGCCTACGTCGGCATGTGCGAGTGCCAGGTGCTCGACGACAATTACGAAAAAGCGACCGGCCAGACCATTGATCCGCGGCAGGCGCACGGTTCCGCCTACGGCATGGTCGCCGCGCAGCGCGGGTATCAGCATCCCATCGGCCAATGGAATTACGAGGAGGTCCGCGTGGTGGGCCCGACGATCCAGGTGGAACTGAACGGCACCCCCATCCTGAATGCCGACTTGAGCACCGTCACCGATTTTGCCGGCGGGCATGCGCATCCGGGCAAGGATCGCACCAGCGGGCACTTTGGGTTTGCCGGCCACAACGACCCCGTGATGTTCCGCGACATCAGCCTCAAACCGCTCGACTGAAATGCATCCCACTGGAATCACTTTTTCCCTCGCATGAAACCAAACTCCCTCACTTCGCGCCGCTCCTTTCTCAAGACGCTTGGCTCCGCCGCGCTCGCCGCGCCGTTCATCACCAGTTGCGCCACGAGCCGCCCGCGCCTCAACACCCTCCGCCACGCCAGCTTCGGCGCCGCCGGCATGGCCTGGAGCGACCTCACCCAGATCGCCAAGTGCAAGAACGTCGAGATCGTCGCCGTCTGCGACGTGGACCTCAACCGCATGGGCGCGGCCAGGAAACAATTTCCCAATGCCCGCTTCTACCAGGACTGGCGCGAGCTGCTCGACAAAGAAGCCAAGAACATTGATTCCGTCAACGTCTCCACCCCCGACCACATGCACGCGCCCATCGGCGTGAGCGCCATGCAGCTCGGCAAAAACGTCTACGGCCAGAAACCCCTCGCGCATGAGCTCTACGAAGTCCGGCGCATGGTCGAGATCGCCCGCGCGCAAAACGTCGTCACGCAGATGGGCATCCAGATTCACAGCGACGCCTACTATCGCCTGGCTGTGCAGCTCGTCCACAGCGGCACCATCGGCAAAATCAAGGAAGTCCATTCCTGGTGCAACAAGTCCTGGTGCGACCCGCACCCGGCGCCCGAACGCACCGACGCCGTGCCCGCCGGCTTCGACTGGAACCTCTGGCTGGGCGTCTGCGCCGAGCGCCCCTTCATCGGCAACGGCTATTATCATCCCGCCAACTGGCGCAAACGCGTGGACTTCGGCACCGCCACCCTCGGCGACATGGCCTGCCACATCTTCGATCCCGTGTTCGAAGCCGTCGGCCTCACCGCGCCCACCGTGGTGCGCTCCGAAGGCTTGCCGCCCGTCGGCAAAAACTGGGCCGGCAACGCCAGGGTCCTCTACACTTTCCCCGGCACGAAATACACCGCGGAAAAAACCTTGCCCGTCACCTGGTATGACGGCAGCCAGAAGCCCGCGCCCGACATTATCGCGCTGCTCGAAGGCAGCGAGTTCCCCGCCGACGGCGGCTCCATTTTCATCGGCACCCGCGGCGTGATGCTCCTGCCGCACATCGACCGGCCCACGCTGTTCCCCAACGCGACCTTCGCCGGCTTCAAGCTGCCGCACGTCACCGGCCTCAAGCATTGGGAACAGTTCGTGGAAGCCTGCCGCGGCAACGACCGGACCCAGGCCGACTTCGCCTACGCCGGACCGCTCACCGAGGCCGTGTTGCTCGGCGCCGTGGCCGCAAATTTCCCCCAGACCACGCTCGGATGGAACAGCCGCAAACTGAAGTTTGACCTCGCCGAGGCCAATCAATACGTCCGCCGCGATTACCGGGCCGGCTGGGCGGTCAAGGGTTTGTAAACCGCCACTGATTGATTTGGGATTATCCGGCTCACAAACCATCTGGTAGGGCGTCGCTGCCGCGACGCCTGCTTGGATTGGAAGAAGTCATCCAAAGGCGGCACAGGGCACCGCCCTGCCAATGCAAACAACTTTGTTTGTTATCTGGTGATTTATAGTATTTCCTATTGACCTAGGTGCGAACGATTCCTGGGGCCAAAGCTCCCGGGGGGCTGGAGGACTCTCATACGCTGCGCGTTGACGTTGGTTTCAGTGCCGCGCGGTAGCGTCTTGGAGTGCGGCGGCCCTCCGCCGCTTTTCCCGTTGGCCGACTCAACTGTGCCAATGTTAACCGAAACTGTTATAGATTTTATGAAAACCGTCTGCGCGTTGGTTCTCGTGTCCGGGCTTATAGTAATGGGTGCCGGTTGCCGCACCGCGCCGGCGGCCAAGGGCTACAAGGCAACCTGGTCCAGCTTTGACCTCCCGTCCGACCATCCAGCCGAGGCGGCCATGAACGGCGGCACCATCAACTTCGAACGGGTGGATGTGGGGCAGGTCTTGAAATTCTACGAGGTCATGTCTGGCCGGACGGTGATCCAAGGGATATTGCCCGCTGCGCAAATCACCCTCCGGTGTTCGACGCCGGTGAGCCGGGTGCAGGTGCTGCAACTCTTCGATACGGTGCTGGCGCAGAACGGCATTGTGATGATTCTGGCCGGCGACCACGTCGTCAAAGCCGTGCCGCGCGACCGCGCCATGAGTGAGAGTCCGCCGAACATCACGCTACCGTGGGCGCAGTTGCCGGAATCGAGTTCCTTCATGATGCGGACCGTGACGGTGAAATATCGGAAGCCGATCGAACTGGTTCCGGTGCTCTCGCCCTTCTCCGCCATGCCCAACAGCATTGTTTGCATTGATGGCGAACATCTGCTGGTGCTGCGCGATTATTCCGCGAACATCCGGCAGGAGTTGCAGCTGCTGGAACAAGTGGATCAACCGCCCAAGCGTTGAGGGGCGTCGGTTCACGCCGCGAACTTCTGGCGGAGCATTTGCAGGCTTTGCGCCACGGCGGTGTCGGCGTCCTGTTTGCCTTCCATTTCCAGGGAGACCCAGCCGGTGTAGCCCGCGTCCGCCAGAATCCCCGCGATGCGGGCGTAGTCGAGGTCGAGCGTATACCACACGCCCCCGCCCGGATAGGTCTTGGCCTGCACATAGACGGTGCGGGGCGCGATGAGCTTCAGCTTGTCGTAGGGATTCTCCAGGAAATTGCCGGTGTCCATCAGCGCGCCGAGCCACGGCGAGGGCAGGGCGTCGAGGATGCGCAGTAAGCCTTCCGGCGTGCGGGCGAGGCCCCAGTGGTTTTCCAGCGCCAGTACCACCCCGCAGGCCTCGGCCTTGGCGAGACAGCGCGCAATGCCATCAATCACCCACTTGAACCCTTCATCTTCGGTGTGACCGGGCAGCATCGGCTCGATGCCGCGGTTCTTCATCAGCAGGTCGAAGTCCGCGGTGGTGGCCCAGCGGCCGGTGTTGATGCGCATGGCCGGGATGCCGAGCTCGTAGCAGATCTCGATGCACTTCTGGGTGTGCTCCACGTTCGCGGTGATGACCGCAGGGTCGGGATTCAGAAACGTCTGGTGCGTGGACAGGCACACCGGCGCCACGCCGCAGTGGAAGCCGTGGCGCTTGAGCTGGCGCAGAGACGCGCGGTGCTCCGCCGTGAGCGGTTCTTTCTCCGGCAATTCCATCTGGCGATGAAGAATGTCCACGCCGGCCACGCCGAGGGCCGCCGCCTTGTCCATGACGGTGGCGATGGGGACTTTCGGCCCGTCCAGATGCCAGTAGGAATACGTGCAGACGCCGAGCTGGACGCGGGGCGCCCGCTTGGCCTCCGCGGCGAGCGCGGGGAGATTCCCCGCGGCGAGGGTGCTGGCGCCGAGCAGGCCGGCGGTGTTGAGAAAGTTGCGGCGGCTGAGTTTCATGGGTGGAACGGGGGCGCTGGGTTAAGGGTGGGTTGCCGCCAAGGTCGCTGTCTTCGGCGGATGGAAGAACAAGGCCAGCGCCACGGCGGCCAGCGCCGAGCAGATCATCGGCACGAGGAAGAGGCTGCGGAAGTTCGTCACGCCGTCATGTGTGAAAACGTTTTGCATCAGGTAGGGGCAGATGGAGTTCGCCAGCAGGCAGCCGAGGCCGAGGATCATCACGTTGAACAGGCCCTGCGCGCTGGCGCGGGCGTCCTTCGGAAAATACGCGTCCACGAAGATGTAAACCGTGGCGAAGAAGAACGCGTAGCAGATGCCGTGCAGGATCTGGACGACGATGATGAGTTCCTTGTGCTCGGGAAAGAATGCGTAGGTGGCGAACCGCGCCGCGTGGCCGAGGATGCCGACGATCATCGTCGTGCGCCAGCCGAGCCGCTGGAGCGTCGCGCCCAGGATGAACATGGTGAGCATTTCCGCGATCTGGCCGATGCTCATCACGGGCATGATCCAGTTGCCCGGGATGCCCACGCCGCCCGCCTCGCGCGCCGCGCCGAGGAACGAGCCGGTCCAGTTGAAATAGCAGTTGTGTACGAACGAATCCATGAGCGTGACGCCCCAGAGCACGAGCACGAACGGATGCTTCAACAGCTTGAGCGCTTCGAGCCAGGCCAGTTTTTCGCCCGCGCCTTCGCTCGCCTTCTTCGGGGGCGTGTGCGGCAGGACAAAACTGAACGCCGCCAGCAGCAGCGACGCCGCGCCCGCGACGATGAACGTCCAGACCGTGGCGGATTTCAGCGCGTCGCCCGTCAGCCCGGAGCTGAGCACGGTGCCCAGCCAGTTCACCGGGCCCTGCGGGTTCGCGGCGTGGACTTTGTTCCAGTCCACGAGGATGAATGTGAACGGCCACGCCGCGAGGATCCAGCCGAGCGTGCCGCCCATGCGGACGAGGCCGAATTCCTTCTGGGGATCCTTCATGTTCGCGAAGGCGATCGAGTTGGTGATGGAAATTGTCGGCACATACAGCAGGCAGTGCACGAGCATCAGGCCGAAGAACGGCCAGAAGCTTTTGGTGAACGCGAGGCCGAGCATGGCCAGGCCGCCGATCAGATGGCTGAAGCCCAGAAACTTCTCGGCGGCGAAATTGCGGTCGCAGAATTGGTTGCTGAAGAACATGCCCACGATGGCGGCGAGGGGAAAGGCGTTGAGCACCAGCGATTGTTCCGTCGGCGTGAAGCCGAGGCTGGGCAGGTAGCCGAAGATCAGCGGCAGCCACGCGCCCCAGATGAAGAATTCCAGCACCATCATGATGAACAGTTTGCCGCGATGTGTTTGGCTCATGGGATTGGCTTTAGTTTGTCGGGTGTGGATGGGCTTGTGAAGTTCAGAGTTTGACCGGTGCGCCGGTGCGGATGGACTGTTCCTCGGCCTCGCAGATTTCCAGGGCCGTCACGCCGTCGTGCGCGGTGACGATGCCCGGCGCGCGGCGGTTCGCCACGCAGTCGAGGATGTAAGCCACTTCGCCCGCGTAGCCGTCCGTCCCCTCGGCCTTCACGACGCGCGGCGGCTGGCCGGGCTCGGTGACGATCAGCGCGTCGGCGCCGCGGGCCAGGTCGTAATCGAGCGTGGCGCGTTCGCAGAGCAGGGTGTAGGTCATGTTGAACCCTTGCGTCAGCAGCCAGCTGCCCTCGGCGTAAACCGCCGGACCGTTCGGATACTGATATTGCGTCACCACGTGGTTGATCGCGCCCGCCGGGTTCGTCACCCCGGTGGCGAAGACGCTCGCGGGCCGGCCGAACAGGTGGTTCACAAAATCCGTGTCGTGGATGTGCAGGTCGAACAGCGCGCCGCCCAGGTCGCCGCCGCCGGCGTAGGTGCCCTTGCTCCACGCGGGCATGGCGGATACGCGCCGGAAGCGCGCCGCCAGCACCGGGCCGTAAGTCCCTTCGGTCACCGCCTGCTTCAGCCAGCTCCAGCCCGGCCAGAACCGCATGCACATCGCCGGCATCAGGAAGCCGGGCGAGTGCTCCGCCACCTGCAGGATCTCGCGCGCCGCCGCCGAAGTGCGGGCGAGCGGCTTTTCGCATAGCACATGTTTGCCGGCCTGGAGCGCGGCCATCGCCTGCGCGGGATGCAGCGGCGTCGGCGTGCATAGATCCACCAGCTCCACTTCCGGGTCGGCGAGTAGTTCTTCTATTTTGGTGTAAACTTTGACCGCCGCGCCCAGCTGGATGTCGTCGGATTTCTGGATGTTCCCCGTCACCCCGGCGAGGACGCCGTTCACCGGCACGCGGGTGGCGTCGCACACCGCGACCACGCGCGCTTGCGGATGGTCGAGGTAGGCGCGGAGATGGGTCACCCCCATGAAGCCGAGGCCGACGACCGCCACGTTGACGCGCGGGCCGGATTTTGCCGGCGGTATGTTGTTTGTCATAGTCAGGTTCAAGCGTTGGAGTTCAGGACCACCGCGCGGGCCGTGAGGATGTCGGCGATGCGCTGGTTGCCGGCTTCGCGCTCGATGACGAGGTTTCCGGCGTAATGGATCTCTTTCAGCGTGGCAAAAAAGCTGTTCCAGTCCACGTCGCCGGTGCCCACGGGAACTTCCTCGCCCCAGGTGCCGGGCGTCGTCGTGGCCTTCGCATCCTTGATATGGACCTGCCGGATCCACGGCGCGAGTTCGCGCACGGCGGCGATGGGATTGCCTTTGCCGTAGAGAATCATGTTGGCGGGGTCGAAGTTCACGCCGAGGTTGGGATGGTTAAGCTGCTCCAGCAGCGCGGCGAGCGCAGGCGCGGATTCCTGTCCGGTTTCGAGGGCGAGTTGGATTTGCTCTGCCGCAAACAGATCCGCCACCTGGGTCAGCCGGCTCAGCATCTTTACAAAGTTTGGGTCAGTTTCGTCGTCCGGCAGAAAGCCGGCGTGAAAGGTGACCAGTTTCAATCCCAGTGCCTGCGCCAGCGTCACCGTGGCCCGGATGTTTTTAAGGTTCTGTTCCCAGGTGGCATCCGGGGCGATGCCGCCGGTGGCGCGGATGGTTGCGAGGGTGGTGTAATCTTCGCCCACGCAGCCGAACATGCCGGAGACCGGCGCGATCTTGGCCGCTTGAAGCGATCGCGCCGTGTCCTTCCAGTTCGCCGGTGACTCCCGCAGCGGGTCGAGCGCGAGCTGCACGCGGCTCAGTCCGGTGGCGTGCAGCTTGACGACCAAGTCGTTCAGATTCGTGGGTTGGAGCGACCAGCTGCACACCGCGAGGCGCTGGCTGGCTTCATCTGTTTTTTGGGTCGTGCGGTGCATCGGATTCAGTGGATTGAAAGCTCACAAGATGGGCCAGGTCGGGCTTGGCGTAAAGATTGGAAACGGGTCCGCCCGTTTAATCCTGTCTCGGTTCCGTCCGGCGGTGCCGGTCAAGAAAATCGCGGCCGGGAATTGCTTCCCGGCCGCGGTGCTAAAGGGTCACTTTCGCGTCAGCTCATTGTTTGAGCTGATAGAACAATGCGCTGTTGGTCACTGCGTAAGGCGGCAGGAACGGGTAGGTTGCCGTGGTGGTGTTGTTCGTTGACCACACCGCCGTCGGGCCAAGCACCGGCGAACTATACAGCACGCCGATCTGCGGCCAGGCCAGGCCCTTGCCCACACCCGCCGTGCCGAAGTTATAGCGCAGCTGCAGCGCCGTGGTATCCACCAGCGTGTCGCTGGTGGCCGCCGTGCCAATGATGCCGATTTCCGTGGCCGTCAGCGCGCGGTTGTAGATGCGATAGTCATCCATCTGGCCGCCATATTCCTGCCAGTAAGTGTCATGTGAGCGGCCCAATTCGATCTGCTGCGTGGTCGGCCAGGACCAGGCGGCCGTGTTGGCCTGGCTGGTTTGCAGGGTGCCGTCGATGTAGACGGCTACGCTGCCGCTGGCCGTTTGATCATAGGTCACCGCCACATGATGCCAGTTGCCGTCAATGACATTGCCGCCCGAGGCGAAGCTGGGATTGCCGTTGTATTGCACATCAATGCCGCCGGACGGCGTGCCGTCCAGCACGATCACCATGCCCGCGCTGGTGCGGCGGTCCACCAGCATCATCCCGGTGCCGGCCGGCGGCGTGGGCGTGAGCATCCAGAAGCAGATGGTGCCGGTTGCGGCGTTGAAGGCCGGGTTCGGCGGAATCGCAATCTGGGCGCCGCTGGCGAATTGCACCGCGCCGGTCCGGGTCAGGCTGGCTCCGTCGGTGCTGGTGGCCAGCCAGGTGGTTCCGAAATTTTGCCCGTCAACCGGTGACCCGACCGGCTTGGAATCCTCGATCCAGCCGCCGGAGACGATGTTTAATTTCAGCGGCCCCGTGCCCAGCACGCCGGTGGCCGCGTGTTCGCCGACGCGGGTGCCCGACAGCGCCGTGCCATAAACGGCCACATTGCAAATTTGGCCGTTGAAGTATGAAGTTGAGCTGCGCACGTCCGCGCCAATATAAGTGGCGATCGTGGCATCCAACGGGGCGATGGCGGTGCCGGTGGCGCTGGCAACCAGGCTGCCGTCGACATAGAGATAGCCGTTCAGTCCGCTGCGCACGGCGGCGACATGATGCCATTTCCCATCATTTACCCGGCGCGCGCCAACCGGCGTGTTGAGGGTGTATTGCGTGTTGCCGCCCCCGAAGATGGTGAAATGGGCGGTGCCCGAACTATTGAGCCCCAGGATGTATTCGCCGTTGAAGCCGGTCGGCGATCGCTGCTGGATGATGGTGCTGCCGCCGGCGGCATTGGTCGTGTTGATCCACGCTTCAACTGTGAAGTCCGTCGTGCCGGACAGGGAAGGAGCGGTGCCGCAGTCAACATAGGCGCTCGTTCCGTCGAACTGATAGGCCTTTGTGCCGGCATCGAAACCGGCATAGGTCGGGGGCACCGGCCCCGTCGCGCCCAAGGTCAGGGTGCCGTTCTGGGTGCCGTTATGGCCGGCTGCATAATCATATGCGGTTCCAGCCGTGGTCTCATTGAGCGGCCACAAAGACATTGGTCCATCCTGAATGGCTGTCCCGGTTGCCAGGCTCGGCGTCACGACCTGCAGATAATCCGTCTGGCTGTAAGCGGGCGGAGCGTAGTTGTTCGTCACGGTGCAGGCATAGTTACCGGAGGAGCCGAGCGTGAGCGCGGTCAGCGTCAGCGTGGGGCTATCCGTGCCGACGGGAGTGACGCCATTCTTCAGCCAGGTATAGCGCAGGGTCGGGTCGCCGGTGACGGTGATGGTGATGGTGCGGCTGCCGCCGACATAGGCGTAATTGGTCGTGCCGGTGAGATCGGTGACGATGGTCGGCGGGACGGAACCGGTGATGACCTGAATGGTGCCATCCACGGCCGAATTATTCAACCAGGCCAGCCCGTTGCTCAAGGTGGGCAGGATAAGATTGGTGAACCCGCTGCTGCCGGCGACTGGGAACAGGGTGAAAGTGTCGCCCAAGGTCAAGGTGCCGCCCACGTTGGTCACGACCAGGGTTCCGCCCAGACTCGGGGCCGAGCTCCAGGAGTTCAGTTTGCTGCTATTAGGAGACCCCCCCTTGTTGATGGTCATTTTTAAGATGCCTGCCAGCGTCGCATTGCTCACCGTCTGGCTCGTGCCATACAAATCAATCGTGGCCCCGGCTCGGATATCAAGGAAAGCATTTGTGCCAATGCAATTATCAATGCCGCAAAGGGCGGAACCTGACCGGATGCTTAGTGCGCAATTAGTCGAAGTGGCGGCCCCATTCAGCCGCAGGGAGCCATTACCATATTTGACCAAACCGTAAACGCCATTGCCGGCGTTGACATTCAATGGGCCGTTGATGACAAGGTCGCCCGTGGTAGTGCTGGTGCCCGCGGCAACCGTCAAAGACATGCCGTAGCCATAATTGACCATTTGAATGTTGGCATCAATGATCGATCCGGACGCGGGTACTGTGCAAGAGAGACCGGTACCATTGATGTCAAAAGTTCCCATTGAGGCCAGTCCCGTTCCATATTGTCGGATGGTGGTCGGTGCGCCTAAAAGCGTGGGCACATTTTGAACATTGTAGGTCGTGCCGCCCTTGATATAGAAACCGGTGATGGCAGCGGTGCCGTCGCCGTAGATTTTCACGGCGCTATTGGCATAGCCGCCGCCGGTGCTGTAACCAATTTTGTAAGTCGCGCCGTTGGTCACGACAAAAGGTGTGTTCGGGCCAGCGAGGATTTCTAAAGTGCCCGCGGTAACCACACCATTATTGTTGGTGCTGGTTAGACCTCCTGAAAGAGTAAGGTAGCCGGCACCTGCTTTGACGAAGGCGTTGACAACCGTAACTGGAACGGTGATGGTGCCGTTGGTTGTGGCCGTGATGGTCGGGGAACCCGACAAAGTGAGTGTCTGGCCGGAAGTATTCGTGATGGTATAACCGCCGCTGCTAAAGGTGATGGAGTTGGCTGAAACATTGTCGCCAAGTGTCACCGTGTAAGTCCCCGTTCCGCCCGCGCCGAAGATGGCCGAGTCATTCGGGTAGAACACGTCATTCGCCGAACCCGTCCACCAATTAGTCCCGGCTACGCTCCACGTGCCGGAGCCATCCTGGGCTCCGGCGGTTGCTGTGTTCGTATCCCACGTCGAAGTCACCGCCGCATGCACCGCGACCGTAAGCACGGAGCCGGTGGCGGTGATGGACGGAAAACTGCTGCTGGTGACCAGCACCTGATAAGAACCGGAGTCGGTGGTGGTCGCCGAACTGTTCGTGTAATTGGGCAAGGTGGCGTTAGCGCCCGTCAGATTAGTCCCGGCGTGTTGCCATTGATAGCTCAGCGTGCCGATGCCGATCGCCGCCGAGGTCAAAACGAACGTCGCCCCGGGCGTCGTCACCGTCGAGGCGGGGGCAGTTTGCGTTACTACCGGTTGGTCGGTGATGATGAAGCCGGCCAAAGGAGACTGTAGGCCTGTCCCATCGTTCCGGGAGTTAAGGTAAATCGTGTCGGCAGTGAACACCGCGCTGGGGTCGCTGATGCCCACTGTGGAATATGGCCATTGAGCTGCCAGGCCGTTTTGCACGATCTTAATTTGATAAGCCGCAGTGTAGGTGGTGGTGCCATCGGTGAAGTCCACGCTGGGTAAATTTGTCTGGGCAGAATACCCCCCGTGGGCAGCCATGGACTGAATCACATATCCACTCGGAAATTTCGCCGCCAGCCCTGTGACGGAAACCGAGAAAGGATTGCCATCGTCGCCGAGAATATTTCCCCAATACAATTCGTTTTCTCCTGGCGTCGTCCACACCCCCGGCGCATAGCTTGGAAAGGTTATCCCGGATGCGAACGGGCAACCCACACCCGACGCATGCGCTCCTTTAGGCGCATTCACATTGCATGACAAACCCCCGGCAAAGGTGGTGGCACCGGCGAAAGTGCATACTTGATTTATTGGATCAGCATTGTATTGGCTGCCCATCGGATCTGTGTTGAACCAGCTTGCTGAGCCCACGCCAAAGGCTTTGGCGGTGACGGGCAGGCCGGTGGCGTTGTAGGCCGAGTAGCCATTGCAAGATCCAATGGTCTGCGGAGTGTTTCCGGAATCGTAATACCATTGCTGGAAGTTCAAGCCGACGGTGGTTCCGGCTTGCGCCGCGCCCAGCATGAGCGCACACGCTGGCACCGCCAGCAGGGTTTGTTTGAGTCGTTGGGTGAATAGGGAGCGTTTCATGGGTATTTGGGGATAGAACAGTCTGGCTTGTTTGTTGTTCGGTCGGAATTAACTAATGCAAACTACATGTGTTACTCATTTCTCACTACGGCAATCTAGCACCTCCGGGAAAAGTGGCTATGCCACATAATATAAATCTTTATACATATTATTAAGCTGGGGGTGAGGCCTGGGAATGGTCGGCGGCGGGGCCAAGCCGGGCGTCAGGCGCGGTTGTCATTCAAGTGCTGCTGGCGATAGTCGCTCGGCGTCACGCCCGTCTCCGCCCGGAAGCGGCGCGCAAAGTCGCTGCTGCCGCTGAAGCCGCAATGGTCGGCGATCAGGGTCATGGATAGCTCGGTCCGCGCGAGCAGGCTCTGCGCTTCCTCCAGCTGGCGCTGCAGGATGGCCGCGCCCGGGGTCTTGCCGGTGGCGGCAAAAAAGTGCTTGTGAAAGGTCACCACCGAGACGTTCTGGGTTTTAATCACCAGTTGTTTGACGCTGAGCCCGTGACAGGCTTGCTGGTCGATGTGGTCCAGCGCGGCTGCGATGTCGCAGATCTCCGCCCGCAGCCGCCCGGAGGATTCCCGCACATGCAGGTCAATGGCCCCGATCCGCACGATGTCCGCGGGCGCGGGCGCGCCCTGCAGCATGGGCTCCAGCACATGCATGGCCTCGAAGCCGATTTGGGTGCCGTTGCAGAGGGCGCTCGTCAGTGTGGGGGTGCAGCCCAGGCAGACATCCGCATCGTCGGAGCCCACCACGCGTATGTCTTTGGGCACATCCAGGCCGAGCGCCTGGCAGACCCGGATGAGATAGCCGCCGCCGCCCGCCTGCGGACAGAACACGCCGGAAGGCTTTGGCAGTTGCCGCAGCCAGTCGGCCAGCCGCTGGGGAATGGGCGCAATGTCGGTCTCCGCATCGTCCAGCACCGCGGGGGGAACTTCGTGGAAAAAGGTGCTTTGTTTCGGCTTGGCGGGCTGGGCCACGCGATTGAACACGTTGATTAAATTGACCTGCATGTTCGGCACATTTTCCAGCAGGAGCATGGCGAGGGAGCGCAATCCCTGATGTTGCAGATGGTTCACCACCAACTTGGCTTGCACCGCGAAATCGCCCGTCACCACCGCCACACCCGGCATCGGGCGCGTGGCGCACATGCTGACGATGGGCCGCGGCCGCGCCAGCAGCCGCCGTAGATGATCCAGCTCGCGTTGTTCCAGGAAGCAGAGCAGCCCGTCGGGATTCCATTTTTGCAGCGCGCTCAGGCTCGTCGCCGCCTCCGGGGCAGTCGCGAAATCACGTGTCAGGTGAAACTCCCGCAGCACCATGCGCGGATGGGTGTCCGCGTAGGACAATGCCCCCCGGGTCAGCCGATGCATGTCCGCCGTCCACAGGGTGGATACAATCCCGATTTTGCGCGGTGGCAACATGTGCCCTCACCTTAACAATTTGTATAACAACTTCAAGCCCAAGTCGTCGCCGGCTGACGGCGTCAACGCACTCAGTGACAACGGCTTTTCGCCGCACTATCAGGGCAGGAGTTTGAAACCGGCGCTGCTGGCCACGGCCATGATCGGCCGCTGCGCGGCCGGTACCTGCGCCGCGCGATAGCATTTTGGAGTGCGCAGGCATGACTGCGCTTTGGAACGGGGAGACATGTCTCCCCGTTGGAAAGCGGTGACCTGTCACCGCTTTTCCCGTTGGCCGACTCAACTGTGCCAATGTTAACCAAAACTGCTATATCGTCACGCTGCGGCCTCCCGTTCGTCTCTGTCTCTGCTGCTTTCGCGTATTTCGCGATGTTTCGCGGTTGATTCCCGTTGCGCTCAAATCCGTGCTCCCATGCTTCCGGTCTCAGGCCGAAATAATTTCACTGGACAATGGTGTATCAATAATTTACTATACATCTAGTTCTTTTGCCAACCGGTGGGTCGCCGGTGGGTCAAGTCGCGCTGCGACTGGACCTGACCGCGTAGCGGTCACTGGCTGGCTGGTTGATTTTTCGGTTGGTAGACGATTCCGTCGCCTGCTGGTGCGCTCAGCGACGGGTGGGGATTTCCGTGCAATGTGCGTGACCGTTCTTTGACATCGGGATTTTGTGGCGACACCGTTTTGGGTTGCCCGGAGAAGTTGGTCCGGCTTAGCCCGGCAATCTGAGAACCCAAAAATTCATCTCGGGTCACCTTTGGTAATCTTTGGTAATCTTTGGTAATCTCTGGTCACTTCCACCCGCTGTTGACCAGCGCCGAATCCCTCGGTTTGTCCCTGATTCCTTTGGAAATTTTACCCCCTAAAAATAAAAAGTGGTAAAGAAACGGTAAAGTTTTAGATGCTCTATCAACCACTTACGTAAGTTGCCTCGGGTGCTGGTAAAGAAATGGTAAAGTTTTTTTAGCGTTAACGGTTCCATCTTTTTGAATTGGCTTTTCTGGCGCGCCGCCGGAATAACTGATGCCAAACAGGGCCCCAAAGTGCCACGGTTCCGTCCGAACGAACTGGAATCCTGTTTCGTCCACTTTTAATTTGTAATGAGGGCGATAGAATGGATCGAATAGATGCAGTATAGATTTTCCAGTTTGACTAATAGACGACTAAGTAGGCCGATTATAAAGAAAGGACCGATTTTTTTTACGGCCTTTTTTATACCAGAAGCGTACCAGTTTTGGATGCTCTATCAAGTACTTATAAAAGTGTCTTATATATAGACATTCACTTTAGTCGTATATCAAGAGTGGTCTTTTCCAGTGTCTTTTTCTGGTGCGCGAGCCTTGTCGAGCTTTGATCTACCACCATTCTTTCCAGTTGGGGGTGAGCGCAGTCGGCCAGTTGAAAAAGTCCAGGTGCCCGCGATCCGTCAGGACTGGCTGCCCATCGCTGCCGCTCTGTTGTAAATCTCTAATAATTTTGGCGTTGGCGTTCCCATTTCCAGTTTTTTCTGAACGCCAGTCCGGGCTGCCTCGGTCTCCGGCAGGGAGCATGTTCATGCTCTTGTTTTTCTTTAGGTGCGGGCTATTCTTTTTGCTCACCTTGAAGTATAATTATCTGTATCCCATGAACCAACTCGAACCTCTGGTGACGAATATGCACCCCATGAAAAACCCTGTCGCCGGCCGTTGGCCGGTCTGTTTCCTCGCCGCAATCTTCCTGGCCGTGTTGAATCTGCACGCCAGCAGTTATAGCTGGAGCGGGAATACCAGCCCGAATTGGGCCAATACCAACAACTGGTCGCCGCTGAACACGGTGGGGCCGCTGCCCAATGACCAGCTTTTCTTCGGCTTTGCCGGCTCGTCCGGCACGACGTTGAGCAACGATTTCACGGCGGGGACGATTTTTAACGGCCTCAGTTTTCAGAGCAGTGGCAGCGCGTTCACCTTCGCGGGCAATGCCATCGGACTGAACGGCGGCATCACCAACAGTGGCACCAGCGCCCAGGTCATCAGCAACAACCTGACATTGAAAGCCACGGAATCCCTTAATGCCTGTCCTAGCTACCAGATCGTGAGACTGATTTAACGAGTTAATTGGTTGACACTCCAATGATAGAGGAGTGTTAACATGAATGAACAAACGATAGTAGAGAAGAAGAGGAACAGCCCCCCGAGGGGGGCTGGCGGCGCGAA
>CAIXPZ010000239.1 GCA_903921455.1 uncultured Verrucomicrobia subdivision 3 bacterium
CGCTCAATAACTGGGAAACGCTGGACGCATTCAGTGCCATTCTTACGCTCGCAGACTTCCGCCTTTCAGCTTCACCTCAAAACCAGCCAGCCCGCTTCGTGGTGCCCTCCGGGGATTCCTCCCACGGGGGATGGCTGGAGGTTCAGCTTTGGTTGAAGGCGAAAGTCCGAGAGCGCAATCACGATTAAAAAAAAAGCACATGAATACTAACAAAACCAACACTGCAAAGCTCACGAACCGGATCGCAATCACGATTAAAGACGGGAAACGCCAGACAGTTTACGAGCAAATCACCGACCGAATCATTTCGATGCTGGAGAAGGGCACCGTGCCGTGGCAAAAGCCGTGGAAAGTCGCCACCGGCTTGCCCCGCAATCTGATTTCCAAAAAGCCGTATCGCGGCATCAATACGCTGCTTTTGCACTCGATGAGCTACGAATCACCGTTCTGGCTGACCTTTCACCAAGCCCAGCAGCTTGGCGGCATGGTCCGCAAAGGCGAACGTGCCTGCCCGGTGGTTTTCGGCAAACGCGTCAAGGAGCAGGACGAGCAAACCGGCGAGGAAACTGGCTACACCGTCTTGAGACTCTACAACGTCTTCAACCTTTCACAGGTGGACGGCCTCAAAAACAGCCCGGCCACGACGGAAACGCCCGCGACCGTCAGCACCCCGGCGGAGGACATCATCGCCCTGATGCCGAAACGGCCGGAAATCAAATTCGACATGACCAAGGCGTATTATTCGCCCAGCGTGGACATCATCGCCATGCCCGACCGCGCCCGGTTCGACAACGAAGCCCAGTTTTTCAGCACGATTTACCACGAAATGATCCACGCGACCGGCGCGAAATCACGGTTGAACCGCCCCACGCTTACGGAATCGGCCGGCTTTGGCTCGAATCCGTATTGCAAAGAAGAGCTCATCGCCGAAATGGGTGCAGCGTTCCTTTGCGGACACGCCGGCATCGAAAACACGATTCAGAATTCCGCCGCGTATTTGCAGAACTGGCTGGAGCAGCTCCAAAACGACAAGGCGCTCATCGTGCAGGCCGCAGCGCAAGCGCAGAAAGCCGCCGACTTCATCCTGGGCACCAAGTTCGAGGATGCCGTTGCCGGCTGAAAAATGAAGCCCCGGCGATTTTCGCCGGGGCTTTTTTGTTACGCGGTCACTTTGCCGAATTTCTCTTTATCAGCAATCGATCTTTTTGTGCTTTTGACAATTGGATGGTTTCATCGTGGTTGGCCTGATTCGTAAACCAAACCCATTTTGGAAAGCCTGGCTGATCAGCATCGTCCGGAATAAACCGGCTCCCATCGATACGGTTCAAATTGTAAACCCAAAATTTGTGATCGTGTCCGTCGCGGGTTTTCTCGCCGTCGTTGCCAATTAGTTGATTGTGGATGAAATAAACCGGCCCGTGGGCATTGAATCGGACCACATCCTCCTTGCCGAAGGCATATTGGTAAAATGAACTGGCGCGATAGCCGTCTTTTGACGAGAGAAGAAAGGTCACTTCGCTGCCATCCATTGCAAGGCCCGTTCCACCTGACCAGACATTCACGATAAAATCAGGTGTGCCGTCCTGATTCAAGTCACCAGAGAAAACTTCCATCAAGGAACTGGTCATGCTATTCGTGAAGGGTGCCGGCATCAGGCTTTTGCCTTGAGAATCGCTGATGACAAAGATCCATCCGTTGGTTGTTCCGTGAAGCGTCAATGTGATTTGCCCCTGGCGTTGTCCGTCTGCTCGAATTCGGTATTGCTGCACGGTGCCGTTGATATCGCCCAATTGTGAAAGGTCTTCGCCCACCGAAGCACAAGTGTTAAGACGAAAAGATTTGGGCGCTTTCCCAGGGAGAAATGGGCCATAAAGGGCGGGGTATCCAAACATCTTCGCCTCAAGACCAGAAAGAAACAAGGCCAGCGCCAAAGCCATGCTGAGGCTGATACTTATTCTCTTCACTAAGCTCTTTAGTTCCAGTTTCATTTATCAATTCCGTTAGGGAGTCACCCGTTGTAGGGCTTGGTTTCCCGAACTGCGCGTGAGAATAACATTGAAGGAATACGCCAGAGTTCCGGGCGATGCGTGCGAGATGCAAACTAGCACGTCTTCAATGCCGTCATGGTTGTAGTCTCCGTAAGCCATGATGCGAAGCCGGATTTCCCAATCGTCCGCCCGCAACAGGGTCATCGTTTTGGTGTGCTGGAGGATCTTCGTGTCGGGATAAAAGTCCACCCACGTTTTGCCTTTGCTAGCAGCCAACTTTGCCGCCTCAATCTCTTCGTTGCTGATCTGCGGCCCCAAATCAATCGGCAAGTGCTTCAGCAGCCTTCGATCCATCGGCAGATTCCGAACATGACTCATCCGGGACGGTTGGGATTTTTCAACAAAGGGGATGAATCCCCGTGACTTGATCAGCCACGAACTCAAGCCAAGATTCGCATTGTCCGCCGGCTCATATCCCTGTTCCGTAAAACGGGAAAATTCCCGCCATGTTTGCACTGAGACTTGATTTGTGTTTGATTCCTTAATCAACATCACGCCATCAATACCTGGCTGGCTCAATTCGCTTACTGGCATGTCCTTCAACTGTTCCAAGGTTGCCCCTTTGGGCCAGTCAGCCTCGGCAGTGCAACAGACTTGGAATACGCTGGTTTCAGATTTCTGTGCGGGCGCAAAACAGCCCGCACAGATGATACAAAAAAAAACGATGACTGATACTCCAATGATTAATTTTGGTTTTAAATTCACTTTTCAGATGGCATGGCCGCGTCGTTGTGTGGGTTAGTTTTGAGTGGACATAATAAAATCAGACAGGCGAAGCCACAAGGCGAACAGGAATACAAACACCAGCAGTAATATTAACTTGCCCAGTTTCGTGAATAATGCCCCGATCTTCATAGCGAGTGTTCCGACAAATCCAGAAACTATTGGCATCAATAACAGACTTAAACCGAGATACGCCTCCCGATCATCCTGTTTCATATTCGCAAGCCATTTATAGCAACCCAGATTTACCAAGACATGTGACCCGTTGTTCGGATCCACAATCATGCCAGATAACGGAGCACCAATTGACAGCCAGAGGAAACCGCCTATCAGTGCGGTTCTCATAAATGGATGATTGTGCCGCCGGATGCCGCCCGCCAGTGAATATATGAAAAAAGTGATGGCGGCAGCGCCAACAAAGGTAAATGCAGTATTATCAGTTGGAGACCCTAAAAAGCTGATCCTAGCCCGCACAAAACCAACCAACGAAACCAACAGAAACGCCGCCCAACTGATTGCTGCCGGATTCCACCCATAAAGTCTCGTGCTGTCGGCGGGGGAGATGATTGGAGATGAAGGCGATGTTGACGGCACAAGAGGTGCCTCCGCCAATGGCGTGGTGGCGGGCACCAAAATCCGCGCGGTTGGCGGAGGTGAGGCTGGAGCCACAGGAGGTGAAGCTGCCTGCGGCTTTGCAATAGATGCAAAAAGCGAGTGCCGACCCGCCACCACAAACAAGCCACGCCCGTTCTTTCGCACCAAAGTTTCGGAATTCAGCCGCCCATCCAAGAAGCGCTGCACTAATTCGCTTTGTTTGGCGGTCTGCGCAACCGACCCCACGGACGTCTTGAATTCCCACAATGGATCGATGGGTTCAGGCGCAGGACGCGGCTTGGCAACATCCTGAAATTCCGGGCACCTATCCGCTTTGGCATAGTTGTCCTGATTTGCGGAGCGCACCAGCAAAGATGCATCCAGTTCACCGCTGTTGAAACGTCTTCTTAGTTCGGATTCGGCTGCCACTTCTGTCCTAGCTACCAGATCGTGAGACTGATTTAACGAGTTAATTGGTTGACACTCCAATGATAGAGGAGTGTTAACATGAATGAACAAACGATAGTAGAGAAGAAGAGGAACAGCCCCCCGAGGGGGGCTGGCGGCGCGAA
>CAIXPZ010000240.1 GCA_903921455.1 uncultured Verrucomicrobia subdivision 3 bacterium
CGAAGCTCCCCCTCCTGCTGCTTCTACCTCGAAGCGGAATCAACAGCTTGACGGAGACCTGAAAATCCAGTTCCCTTTGCTCGGAAGGTGAGGCACTTTTCGAGCGCCACCCGCCGCACTTTTCAACCGCCGTTTACAGTTGCATGGGTTCCCACGAAACGCCGTTGTTGGTGGAGCGGCGCATGACCACGTCTATGTTCCCGGCGTCCGAGCCGGAGGCGCGCGCCTCGCAGAAGGCCAGCAGCGAGCCATTGGTACTGCGGACGATGGCCGGAATCCGATAGACATTGTAACCCTGGCCGGAGACAAACAACGGCGTTTGCGTGAGCACCGGCGACTGGGCGAAGACCGCTGCCGCCCACAACCAGAATAACGGGCCGGCGGCGCGGAACAGGAATCGCATCATAACCATGAGGAGGACATTGGCGACAAGGTGGACGGGTGTCAACGCCTAGGCGGGCGCCGGACCGGCCTGTTTGGTTCGCCGGGCGTAATTTCCCCTGACAGGCAGCGGGGATTTCGCGCCGGGAAGACAAGAGTAGTCTTAGTATAAGACTTCTTGGTTTGGGTTGAAGCGGCGTAGGTGTGGTGGGAAGGTTGTGGCATGAAATTCAACTCAACGGGCCGCCCGGCTTGCGCATTGTCAATGCGCGGTGGACGCGCCTTCACTTTGATTGAATTGCTGGTGGTCATCGCCATTATCGCCATCCTCGCGGCCATGTTGCTCCCCGCGCTGGCCAAAGCCAAGGCCAAGGCCCAGCAAATCTCTTGTGTGAACAACTTGAAACAGGCGGGCGCCGCTGCGGTAATGTATCTGGCCGACAACAACGACCGCTTCCCACCGCCCGGTGCTGCCGATGCCAGCGGCACGTGGAATTATACCCAGATGTCATGGTTGGGCAACACCGGCGCAGTGGCGGGCGCTTACACGCAATTGGATGCGACCCGGCGTTATCTGAACTCCTATTTGGGTAAATTCACCTCGGGTTCATTGGTGCCCACCGCGCGGTGCCCGGCGGACAAGACGATGCCGCCGCCCGCGCCCACGCTTAGCTCGTATTATTATTACAGCTCCGGTTCATCCTATGGCGCCAATTGTCCGATTGCCGCTTCCTACAATGCCCTGACGACGGTTGACGGTCTTCAAAGCTGCAAGGCCACAGATGTCAAAAGCCCGGTTCGCATGGTGATTCTTGCCGAGATGGGCGCTTACCGCGTGGCGTGGGATGCCATCAATGCGTCTCAAGACGAATACCGCCACTCCAAATATCCGGATCCGCGGTGGAACGTGGCCTTCGCCGATGGGCACGCCAATTTCACCAAAATTAGTTTTCCCGCCGCGGCTGCGCCGCCGGTTACCGCCTACACAGCGGATTATACTTTTAACCGCACCCAATAATTTCGGGCGCTTTTTAATCAGCATTAACCGAACAACTCAATTGCTTTTCCTGAAACACCCGTGACAGCTAAACAGACAAAACCAAGCCAAACTCTGAAACCAAAAACTCAACCCTGAAGATACAATTATGAAAACATCACGCTCAGATCTGCTGCAGTCTATTGCGCTTCTGTCGGCACTCGTTCTCGTGCTGGCCTTCGCGGCCATGGCTGGAGCGGCTCCGATCACCAAAGCCGCCACCGGAACCAACCTCAACGCCTCCGTCAGCTGGTTGGGTAATGCCACGCCCACCTCAGCGGACGTCGCGACTTGGGATAGTGTGACACCTTCGCTCGGTGCCGGCCTGACCCTCGGCGCGAATACCAACTGGCTGGGCATTGACGTTCAAGGCGGCGCCAGTGACATCGCCATCAGCGGCGCGGGCTCGCTCACGCTCGGAACCTCCGGCATCAATATCGCCAGTGGCGGCGTTAACCTCAGCCTGACCAACTCGCGCGCCTTCGGCGCCAGCTCCACTGTCAACGTGGACTCGGGCCGCATTCTGACCCTGTTCGGCGGCACTACCACCTTTGGCGCTGGCACCACGACCTCCCTCACCGGTGCTGGCAATATGGTGTTCGGTGGGTCTTCGCACACCATTGCCGGCAGTGGCGCGCTGACCATTGGCTCCGGTTCTGTTTTGCAAAATAACCTGCAGAGCGGCAGTAGCAGCGCCACCTTTTCCGGGACCACCACGTTGAACGGCGGCACCATTTCTATCTCTTCGTCCGTCAGCACGTTCGGCACCGGCGCGATTAATCTCAATGGCGGCATCATCGGCTCGTTTAGCGCCACCGGCCGCACCATTACCAATTCCGTCACCGTTGGCGGTGATTCTCAAATCGGCGGCAGTGTGGCCAATCTCTTGAGCACCGGCTTTATTGATTTTACCGGCCCGGTGAATCTTGGCGGCGCGACCCGTGCTTTCGATGTCTATGCCACCGGCGTTTTGACCGGTCACGGCAGCGGCTTGGTGTTTGACGGGGTGGTTTCCAGCGGCGGCCTCACCCTGAATTCGACCCCCGGCAACGGCATCATGACGCTGACCAACGATGCCAATACCTTCTCCGGAGCCACGACGGTGAACGCCGGCAACCTGGCCACCAGTCTCGGTTCGCTGGCGAATAGCAGTTCTGTGACCGTGAACGGCACCGGTAAATTGTCTCTCGGCATTAACGGCACCACTCTGATTAACAATCTGAACGGCGCTTCCGGCGCCGGCATTCGGACCGATTTCACCATCAGCGGCACGGCTGGCGCCCGCACCTTGTCCGTCAACCAGACCAGCGACGGCACTTATGCCGGCACCTTTACTGAAGGCAGCAGCCGCCCCATCAGCCTGACCAAGAATGGCAGCGCCACCCTGATACTCGCGGGCGCGGCGACTTACACGGGCGCGACGACAGTGAGCAACGGGACTTTGCAGGTTAACGGTTCGACGGTCGCCGGCGGCAGCCTCATGGCGAACGGCACCATTGGCGGGGCGGTGACCCTCAACGCGGGCGGCAGGCTCGGTGGTTCCGGCATTGTCAGTGGCACGGTCACGGTGCAGTCCGGCGGCACTCTGGCGGCGGGCACCAATGGCCTCGGCACGTTGACGATTAACAACACGGTGACCCTCCAGAGCGGCAGCACCAACCTCATGCGCATCAACAAGAGCGGCGTCCTCTTGTCCGCTGACCAGATTGCCGGCACCGGCAGCCTGGCCTTGAACGGCACGCTGGTCATGACCGCCACCGGCGACCCGCTGGCGCATGGTGACACCTTCACTCTGTTCACCAAGGGTTCCTACACTGGCTTTTTCGTCGCCTCGAACCTGCCGGCCTTGACCGGGTCACTGGCCTGGGACCTTTCCAAGCTCACCAATAACGGCACCATCCGGGTGTATAATACCAGCCTGGTCTCGACTCCGATCTTTTCGCCGGTGGCCGGTGGGGTTGCCAGTCCGCAATCTGTCACCCTGGCTTCGGACGTTGGTGCGACGATCTATTACACCACCAATGGCGGGCCGCTGACCAACGTCTATGGCGGTCCCATTGCCCTGCCGGCCAACACCACCAGTTTCACCATCGGTGCGTATGCCACCAAGGCCGGCTTCTCCGACAGCACGGTTGCCAGCGCGACATATTCCACGACGCCGGTGCCGACTTGGGTGCAGGTGGCGGGAGGTTCATGGACCAACGCGGCGGACTGGTCGAACAGTGTCGTTGCGAATTTCAAGAGTGTCACCGCCGATTTCAGCACGCTGACCTTGGCGGCGGACACCACGGTGACGTTGGACGGCGCGGAGACGGTGGGCAACCTGGTCTTCGCCGATCAAGGGAACACTTATAACTGGATCGTCGCCCCGGGCGTCAGTGCTGCGCTGACGCTGGATTCGGCCTCAGGTGTTTCCACCGTCAATGTCAGTAACCCGACCACGACCATCGGCGCGGTGCTGGCCGGCACGAACAGTCTGACCAAAACCGGCAACGGCACGCTGGCGCTGACGAATGCCAACACCTACAGCGGCGGCACGACGATTTCAAACGGGACGCTGCAGCTCGGCACTGGCGGCAACAATATCGCAAAGCTCGGCGCGGGAAATGTCAGTATTGCGGCCGGCGCAACCTTGTCGGTGGCCTGGAGTTCCGGCGTCATTGTTCTTGGAAATAATCTGGCCGGCAGCGGCACCTTTGTCCGTGGCGGCACCAGCGAACTGGCGCTGACCGGCACGAACAGTTTTTCCGGTCTCTACCAGATCCCCAACTACACGCTGGCGTTCCGTGGCACCAATTCAGCCAATGGTCAGCCTAGGGTGTTTGTGGACACCGCCGGCAATCTGGCCTTGGGCAATGAATTCGTTGGCCAGACCTGCACCATCAGCGAGCTTTCTGGCTCGGGTGGTGTAAACCCGCAATTTGATTCTGCCAGTGGCACCAAAACGCTGAACATCAACCAGGCGAGCACGACGAACTTTAGTGGTGTGATGCGCGATGCCACCAGTGGCAGCCGTTATCTGGCCGTCACCAAGTCCGGCCCGGGCACACTGACACTTTCCGGCGCGAACACCTACACCGGACCGACCACCGTGACCGGCGGCTTGCTGGAAATCGCCTCGCCTGGCTCACTGGGGGCGACTGCGGTTACGGTGAATTCCAATGCCGTCCTCGCTGCCAGCGGCAGCCTCGGTGGTGCCGTGACCGTTCAGCCCGGCGGCCGTTTGCTGCCCACCACCGTCACCTCCGTCTCGGCTCTCGGCACACCGCTGAGCATTGCCGGCAATGTCTCCTTGAACGGCACCGTAACCTTCCGCATCAGCAAAGACACCGGCGTGGTCAGTGATCAAATTGCCGGCTCCGGCTCGGTGACTTACGGCGGAACGCTGGTGGTGACCAATGTCACGACCGACACCAACGCCACCCCGCTGGCATTGGGAGACACGTTCAATTTGTTCTCCGGTTCTCCGCTCACCGGAAACTTTAGCAGCTATGTTCTGCCCGCGCTGCCCGGCAGTTTGATTTGGGATGTGAGCGGGTTGTCCAGCGGCACTATCTCCGTGGTCAGTGGCACGCCCACCGCCCTTGCGCCCAGCTTCTCTCCGCTGGCGGGCGGCTATATTGGCGCGCAGACGGTGACCATCGCCTCGGTCAATTCGGGCGCTACCACCACGATTCATTACAGCACGGACAACGTGAACTGGAGTTCGGCCGTCAGTCCGGTGACCGTTGTCGTGCCGGTTGACACCAACGCAACCTTCTACGCCTACGCGACGGCACCGGGCTACAATCCCAGTGCCACGAACAGTGCGGCCTATTCCACTCTGGATCGGGGGATTTGGATTCAGCCGGCTGGCGGTTCCTGGGCCGACGCCGCTTCCTTCAGTTGGTCGAACAACATCATCCCCAATGCGAGCGGGGCGACCGCCGACTTCAGCACCCTGACCTTGAACGCGAATACAACCCTGACTTTGGACGGCGCTAAAGAAGTGGGTGGTCTCCGGTTTGCTGACCAGGGGAACACCTATGCTTGGTTCCTCACCAATGGCACCGGTGGCCCCCTAACCCTCGATGCCGGTGCGAATGTGCCGGTGGTTGATGTTGCGAATCAGGCGACGACCATTGGCGCGGTGGTGGCCGGCACCAACGGCTTGATCAAGACGGGCGCGGGCACCTTGGCCTTGTCCGGTGCGAACACTTACGCCGGGGCGACCACCGTGAGCAACGGCACGCTGGCGCTCGCCTACAGCTATGGTTTCGGCAGCACCCGGGTTCAGCCGGTCAATGTCGCCCCGGGCGCGACTCTGAATCTGGCCGCCAGCAGTTACGGCATTGGTTATGGCCAGCCGATTACCATAACCGGAGGAACCCTTACCAACTCTGGCGCCGCTTGTTATGCCAACAACCTCACCTTGGCGGAGGGTGCCATCGTAACCGGAAATGGGTTGCGCATGGGCTATTTCACGGTTGGCGCCACGCTGACCGCCAGCGGTGCGACGGCTTCCACTTATGCCGCTCCCATTGCCCTGGTCAAGAACACCACTCAAACCATGACGCTCAATATCGGTGGCGCCGGGCTGACGATTGGCGGGGCCATCAGCGACCTGGGTGGCTTTACCGGCGAACCCGTTATCAAGAATGGCTCCGGCACGCTGGTTCTCAATGCCACCAACACGTACCTCGGCCCCACGACCGTGAGCAACGGCACCTTGCTGGTGAACGGCTCGCTGGCGGCGGGCAGTGCGGTGACTGTGGAAGGCGGCACGCTGGGTGGCACGGGCACCATCGGTGGCACTGTGACCGTCAACAGCGGCGGCACGCTCGCCCCGGGCGCGTCCTTTGGCACCTTAAACATCAGCAATGCCGTGACGTTGAACGCGGGTTCCATCAGCACCTTTGAGGTGAATGGCAGCACGCCGACGAACGACGTCGTGATTCTCGGCTCCACCGTGGCCTACGGCGGCACATTGAACATCGTTCCGACCGGCACGTTCACCAACGGCCAGACCTTCACGCTGTTCAGCGGCGCGGGCGCGACCAATACGGGCAACTTCGCCGCCGTCACCGGCAGCCCCGGCGCTGGCCTGACCTTCAGCTTCACCAACGGCGTGTTGAGCGTGGTGAGCACGGCATCACCTGGGCCGGTGGTGACCCTGACGTCGCCGGCTAATAGCGCGACCTACGCGGCCTATGCCACGGTGCCGCTCTCGGCCACAGTGGTGACCAACGGCTACGTCATCACCAGCGTGGACTTCCTGACCAACGGCGTGGTTGTGGCCAGTGCCTCAAGCGAACCATACAGTGCCGACTGGGTGCTGGCTGCGCCCGGCTCTTATACGGTCACGGCCAGTGCCAATTACGCGAGCACGAACGTGGTGTCCACCAACTCGGCCACGATCACGGTTAATGCGGTGGTCAACCCGACGGTGGGGGCGACAACGAAGGTTGCTGGTGGCGGTGTCGTGTTCACGGTCACGGGTCCCAATGGCCAGCACTACACGGTGCTGACGAGCACGAACGTAACGACGCCTGTGTCGGGATGGTTGACGAACAGCAGCGGGTTCTTTGATGTCAGCGGCACGCTGAACGTCACGAACACGCCGCCGTTGGATGGCAAGCGGTTCTTCCGCGTGCGCACGCCGTGATTTGAATACGGATGGGGCGGCGGCACTTTTATGCCGCCGCCCCAGCATTGCGCGCATATCTGTTTGGGTTTAGGCCGCTGCGAGGTGGCAAGATTGGGTTGGATGGTTGGAAATGCGCCCCTGCGGGTTTGGGTTCCCGCAGGGGCGTTAAAAGATGTGAGATGAACCCGGTCTTAACGCAGAACTAAATTTATGAATGAAGTAAAATTGCGCGGATTGGTCGCCGCGGCGCATACGCCCTTCGATGGTGCGGGTATGCTGAATCTTGGCGTTGTCGAAAAACAAGCGGCGCATTATCTCGCCAATGGCATAAACACCGCCTTCATCGGCGGTAGCACGGGCGAGTCGCATTCGCTTTCACTTGATGAACGCCGCGCGCTGGCCGCGCGCTGGTTCGAGGTGGTCCGCGGCACGCCGTTGCGCGTGGTCGTTCATGTTGGATCGAATTGCCTGGCCGACGCGCGCATTCTCGCCGCGCAGGCGGAGCAACTCGGTGCCCTCGCCATCTCCGCGCTCGCCCCTTCCTACTTCAAACCGAACTCCGTCGCGCGGCTCGTCGAAAGTTGCGCCGAAATCGCCTCTGCCGCGCCGAACACGCCGTTCTATTTCTACGACATTCCCGGTCTGACCGGCCTTCACCTCTCGATGCCGGATTTTCTGGAACAGGCGGCCGACCGCATTCCCACGCTACGCGGCATCAAGTTCACCAATTCGGATTTGATGTCTTTCCAGCGTTGCCTGCGCATGGATAACGGCGCGTTCGACATTCCCTATGGCACCGATGAATGGGTGTTGGCCGCGCTCGCGCTCGGTGCCGAGGGTGCCGTCGGTAGCACTTACAACTTTGCCGCGCCGGTGTATCACCGCCTGATTGCCGCGTTCCGCAAGGGCGACCTCGCGGCGGCGCGCGAAGAGCAATTCCGCTCGGTGCAACTCATCACCCTCCTCATCAGTTACGGCTACATGGGCGCGGCCAAGGCCACGATGAAAATGCTGGGCGTGGATGTCGGTCCAGCCCGCCTGCCCAACGGCACTCTCACCGCCGCGCAGTTCGACAAACTTCGAGTTGAACTTGAGGCGATGGGATTCTTTGAGTGGATTTCCAACCGTCAGGCGCTGCCGGCCTGAAACCGGTGAAGACCATCCGCTTAATCCTGCTCAACAGATAATTTGTTCGCGGCGCTCAACCGCGACGGTCGCGCGGCGGTGGCTCACCGCAAGGTGTCACGGGATCCATTTGCGGGGTCAATTGTCGCGCGCGGACGCCGGCGCTCATCCCCATGCTGCTGGCTGACGCTGTCTGCCCTGGGGGCTTTGCGGCGGATTTCCTTTCGTGTGCTTCGTATGTTTTGCGGTAAAAATCCGGCCCGGTTCAGCGCTCTTTTCCCGTCAAAATTATTTCCGTTATTTTTGAAAATCCTTTTTGACAAAGGTGTATACGGAGTCCATTATAAGGCTGTCGA
>CAIXPZ010000241.1 GCA_903921455.1 uncultured Verrucomicrobia subdivision 3 bacterium
CATGCTCGCCGTCCGTGAGCCTGGCATGTTAGACCGGATTCATGCCTACGCCGACCGCCACCAAATTGGCCGCAGCACCGTTTATTTCCGCATCAAGAAATTGGCCGAAGCCATCCAGCTCCACCCGTGGTTCGACGAAATCACCGCGCCATTCCGCACGGCCAGCCGGACAGCGTAACCGGCCACACACGCGCCCGGTGCCGAAAGGTGCCGGGCTAAAAAATTTTCGCGGCTGACGCCTTGTGGTCGTCAGCCGCCGATGAAAAATGAGCTTTTTACCAGGGTGTCCTGTTTATCGTTTCGTATTCACCATGAAAGCAATCGCCACAAGGATGGCACCGACCGTAAGCCCAACCCAGATGGACAACAAAAGCACGCGAATTTTCTTTCGGCGCTGCCACGGAGCATCCTTGGGGAAAACCAATTTGCCCAGGAATTCAAGGATCAGATTGTCCTTTCGATTGTTCAAAGGCGTTTCACTTAAACGGTGAACTGGATTACTCCGGCGGGGACTCGACTCTTCCAGGTTTTTCAGAGTCAGTTTTCACCATTTCATCAACCATTTTCTTGAACTCTGCCAGACCGGTGGCGGGAATGATGATGTTATTATGCCGGCCACCAACTTCTTCCATGATACGCAAAAATCGGCCGCGCACATTCTCCTTCAATGTCAGCACAAAATATTTTCGCTCAATCTGGATCTCGGCGGTCTTTAATGTGTCTTCCTGAACAAATGGACGCGGGGCTGGGGCGTAGGGTGGTGAATGCGGCTGCCGCTCAGGCCGAGATCGACCTGAAGGTGACCATTCATGCCATTCAGTGGGGGGCATAGACGTGAAGACCATAATAGAAGCTGCATCGCAAGCGGCGCAAGCCAGATATGCCAGCCGTCATGGTATCGGCCAGAGCACCGGGCGCTAATTTTTTTCGCGGCTTCGCCTTGATGGCTCGCCGCGATATTTTTCTGCATCGGGGATTGCGCATCCCCGAACCCCATCGCCAAAGGACGTGGCCCTTTGGAATCCGCTAGATCAAACGCCCCGCATTGAGAGAAACAATTGCTACGACGGTTTTATCAATTCCCCCTTTTTGACATCTTGAGGTATGCTATGGGTATGAAAACCATTGATCATCACGATTTGTGGTCACAAAGACTCTTCAAGTGGTTCCGAAGCCATCCGTGGTATGAACAGATAATCATGGGAATCCCCGCCACCATTATCGCCCTCCTTGTCGCTTGGTTTATCTTTACGGCTATCGTTTTTGGTATCCTTTACGCCATTGATTTTAAGGGTGACAGAACCCATTGCCAACAACCTCCATCCATTACTCAACACAAGTAAACACCTCCGCTGCGTGATCGTCCGGAATTTCGTCGCCCCGCCTCAGTCGCCGGCCAGGCTCCAGCAAAATAGTGTTCGCGTGCGCTCAATAGAAATTCAGTTCGCGCTGCATTCCATTCGCGTGCTCAACAGGACAACACGAACGCGCAACCCATACACGGTTTCCCTTCGCGGATGATGCGGGTCACGCGCGGTTGCCGGCGCTCGTGGCTGGCCTGCTGGCCAGCACCGGCAGCCGTCACCGGTTTACGAAAGCACCACTCCGGCTGCCTCTCGCTCACAGCGCGCGCGTTATGGTCGCCATCGGTTTGCGAATGCGGCTGGTTCCAAATCACCCTTCAGGCACGCCATGCACAAGCGCGCTGTGCGGCAAGAAAGTTAGAAAATTGATTGCCTGTCGCTATCGCTCCACCCCAAAAACCCGGCGTCACAGAGTCAGCGCTTAAGCTCGTGCCTCGCTTCAAGTGCCGACCCTGTTCCGCCTGCGGCCTGGCCGGACTCACCAGCTTTGCCGCCTCTCCATTCACTAGCGCGACTGCTTCGCTGACTGCGCAGATCGCTCCCGCTCATTCCGAAGTCTGCAAACTGGCGAGACCGTCAAAAACCGGCCGCGCCCAATGGTGACAGGCTGCAAAGACCTCGCCGCTTCGCGGCTCGCGGCGGCGAACCCTTGCTACGCTGCGGGTTCGCCTGATGTGCAACAGCCGCGAGCGCGAGACGGATCTGAAAAAAAATGGCCGCGAGACTACGTCCGGCCAGAAAATTATTAGCCCGCGATGCTTCGCACGGGCAAGACGCAGCAATACGGCGCGAGGCGTTGCCTATCGCCGAAGGCAAAGCAATATGCACCGCGAGGCTGCGCCCGG
>CAIXPZ010000242.1 GCA_903921455.1 uncultured Verrucomicrobia subdivision 3 bacterium
CAAACCGTTCGTTTCTGATCCTCCCGCGTCAATCTTGACGAGCGCGCACATCGAAGGACTCGCCAAAGCCGTCATCAATAACAATCTGCGCCTGTTGACGGATTTAGACAACCACGGCTCGTGCGATTGCAGTTATTCGTTGCAGGACAATTGCCGCTTTCGCGTCAATGTTTACAAGCAAAATGGCAACTACGCGATGGTGTTGCGCCGGCTGCAATCCAAAATTCCCTCGCTCGAAGCATTGCAGTTGCCAGCGGTGTTTCGTGAAGTGGTGAAAGAGAAGAACGGAATTATTTTTGTCACCGGTGGCACGGGCAGCGGCAAAACGACGACGCTGGCGGCACTGTTGAACGAGATCAATCAGACCGAGGAAATTCACGTCGTCACGCTGGAAGACCCGATTGAATTTTTGCATCCGCATCTCAAGGCCACGTTCAGCCAGCGCGAGCTGGGGCGCGATTTCTTCAATTTTCCCGACGGCCTGCGGGCCGCGCTGCGGCAGGCACCGAAAATTATTTTTGTCGGGGAAATCCGCGACCGCGAAACGATGGAGATTGCGCTTACCGCCGGCGAAACCGGCCATTTGGTTTTCAGCACGCTCCACACCATCAGCGCCGGCCAAACCATCAACCGCATCCTCGGCATGTTCAGCAAAGAGGAAGAACAACAGGTGCGCGAGCGGCTCGTCGGCTCCCTGCGTTACATTATCAGCCAGCGGCTGGTGCCCAAGACGGCCGGCGGCCGGTTGCTGGTCACGGAATTGATGGGCAGCAGCCTGCGCACGCGCGAAGCCATTGCGCTCGGCGAAAATGAAAACCGCCGGCTGGCGGACATCATCGAGGCCGGCCAAACCGCCGGCTGGCACAGCTTCGAACAGTCGCTAATCAAAGCCTACGATGAGGATTTAATCACCGAGGAAACGGCGGTGCTCAACTGCATCAATAAACCGACCATGCTCCAGCGCATTGATGCCGTCAACCATCGCCGGGCAACCGCCAGCTCCGGCCCCACGTTGAAAATGCGAATGGATGGCATGGCCACCATGATGCCGCCCGCAACCAAACCGCCCGTCCTGCCTGCGGGTGAAGGGTTGAGGCCCGGCCAGTGATTGGAGCCGTAACAGGAAAGAACAACCGATAGTAGAGAAGAATAGGAATTGCCCCCGAGAAGGCTGACGTCGCGAAAAAAGTGCGCCATTTTACTTCGTGACGAAAAGCTTAAAGCCGTGCGGTTACGCCAACCGGGAAATCAACTGCCGCATTAACGGCTTTGCTTCCGGGCGAATTTCATGACTGCCTCGGTCTGGCTGTGGACGTGCAGTTTTTCGTAAATGCGCTGGATGTAGGTGCGCACGGTGCTCAGGCTGATGCCCAGTTCGCTGGCAATTTCCTTGTAAGGATGTCCGCGCGACAGGCCTTGCAGCACCTCCATTTCGCGCGCGGTTAGCGATTCCGTCTCCGCCCGGATCGCCGCGTGCGCTTGAAAGGACTGCACCACCTTCCGCGCAATGTGGCCGGACATTGGCGAACCGCCGTCGTAAACCTCGCGGATGGCCTCGATGATTTTTGCGGGACGATTACTTTTCACCAGATAGCCGAAGGCACCTGCCGACAACGCCTGAAACACCTGCTCGCCCTCCTCGAAAACCGTCAGCATGATGATCTTCACCGAGGGCGCGGCCTTCCGCAAAATCGAGACGCAATCAATGCCGCTCATGCCGGGCAAATTGATGTCCATCAGCACGACATCGGGCAGTTGCTGCGGGATGCCAGCGAGCGCATCCTCGGCGTTCGGATAGGCCTTCACGCAGCGGAAGCCGGACTGGCCTGCGAAATAGCGCACCAAGGTTTCGCGCAGCTTGGCGTCGTCTTCAACGATCGAAACTTTAATCATGGCGGAATCAAGTGACGTCACCAAAGCAGCGGGCGTCGCTGCCGAAGCTACCACGGCCATGTCGGAAACTGAATTCATTTCAATCCAATCTAACCGCAATGCCGCTAGTCGCGTAGTCGGATGAAACGTGGACGCCACCTTATTTCACCGCCGAAAAATTGACGGGGACGATGAGGGAAATGCGGGTGCCGCGACCAGGCTGGCTGTCACATTCAAAATGGCCGCCGATGCTGCGCAGCCGTTCACGCATATTTTCCAGACCGTTGCCGCCCCCGCTCCGCTTCGGCGGCGAGGCCGGGGCAAAACCACAGCCGTTGTCCTCGATGCTGATCCTGATTTCTTCCGCGCCGGGCGCGAGCTGCACACTCACGCGGCTGGCCTTCGCGTGTTTGAGCACGTTGTTCAGCGCTTCCTTGGCGGCGAGAAAAACTTGGCGACGCACTCCGGTCGGCAAGGTGACGGACGGAATTGCCGGCGGCAAATCGAAGGCGCATTGCACGGCACTGCCGTCGAAATAGTCCTCCGCATAGCGGCATAGATAATGCACGAGGTCGGCCAGCGTGTCGTTGCGCGGATTGACCGCCCAGACAACCTCCTCGAACGAGCGAATGGTGTCGCGCGCGGTTTCGGAAATCTCCTGCACGTCGCCGCGCGCGGCGGCGGGAATGTCAGGATGGCCGCCAGCCATTTCAGTCAGGAGCGAGAGCCGTGTGAGTTTCGCGCCCACCTCGTCGTGCATGTCACGGGCAATGCGCGTGCGCTCTTTTTCGAGCGCGGCCTGCTGCTCAAGCTGCACCATGCGCGCCCGCAAACGGCGGAATGAAACGTAGCGCACGATCGCCACCACGCTCGCCGTGAAGCCAAATAAAACCAGGCCGCGAAACCACCACGTCTGCCAGAAATATGGCGCCACCACCACGTTCACCACCGCACCGGTTTCGTTCCAGACGCCGGCGTTGTTGCAGGCCAGCACGTGGAACTGATAGTCACCGGCCGGTAGATGCGGATACTTTGCGCTGCGCTGCGTGCCGGCCTCAATCCAGTCCTCGTCAAAATTGTCGAGCCGGTAACGGAACTGGACATTTTCCGGCGAGGCGAAACTCAAAGCTGCAAATTCAAATTCCAGCTTGCGATGCTGCGGCAAAAGGCGCAGCCCGCTTTTTGACTGGCGCAGATCCGGCCAGCCATTTCCGTTCTCCGTCTGCAATGGCGAACGGGCGGCGTAGAGCGCCGCCGTCTTGTCATCCACGGCCACGCGCTCCACCAATACCGGCGGCGGCAGGGGGTTTGCGCGGAGGCTTTCGGGTTGCACCGCCAGCAAGCCGCTGCGGGTTGCAAACCACAGCCGCCCGTCGCTCCCTTGGCAGACGTTGGGGAAGTTCGCGGAGTTCGGCTGGAAATTGGGCAGACCTTCGTTGCGTCCGAAGACCAGCGAACGCAAATGCTCCGCGCCGCCTTCCGCCACCGCCGCCAAATCCGCCAGTTGCAATTGAAACAAACCGTGATTGCCCACGACCCATAATCCGCCGCGCCGGTCCGGCAACAGTTGCGAGGCGAAATCGTCCATCAATCCATCCGCCGTCGTGAGTCGCGAGAATTTCCCGTTCTTCAACCGCCCCACGCCCGCGCCCGCGAAACCAACCCACAAAGTCCCGTCCGCCGTGGTTTGCAACGCGCGCACTGGCGCACCGCCTGACTCGGTGACCGCCGTTTCCCGCACGAGCGCCGCTCCGCTGATGCGCAACACCTGGCCTTCCAGCGTGCCAATCCACAACGTTCCATCCGCGCCTTCAGCCATGGCGCGGATGGTGCGGTTTTCGCCCGGCAGCTCGTAAGTCGCGACGATTTTGCCCTCGTGCAATTGCTGCAGGCGGCTGGGCGAGCCGGTGACAACCCAGACATCATCGTTCGCCGCGACAAAAATCAAATGCACGGAACCGTTGTGCAAACCATCCTGCCGCTGCCAGGTGCGCCAGGTGCCGGCGTGAAAATAATTCAGCGTGCGATTGCGCGCGCCCACCCAGACACCGCCTTTCTTGTCCGCAGCGACGCAGGTGGCGGCGTCCGCCGTCCAGCCGGATTCCGCGCCGATCACATTCCATTTGCCGTCGTGGCAGCGGGTCAAAATGCCGCTTTGCGAGGCAACCCAAATCCAGCCCTCGGTGTCCTCGCAAACCGAGGCGACGGATTCAAACGGCAGCCCGGTTTCGCGCCCAATCAACTCCACCGCGCTGGGGCGGATGAGATCCAAGCCGCCGCCGCGCGTGCCGGCCCAGAGGTTGCCCTCGCGATCCTCATTCAAGCAATAAACGGATTGGTGGGAGGTGGGAATCGGTTTCAGCTCGCCGTTTTTGAACCGGAAAAGGCCGTCCGCCATCGTGCCAATCCACAACGCTCCGGCGCGATCCTCGAACATAATTTGCGGTTCGGCATTCGTGGGCAAGACCGCCAGCTCCACCGGTTCAAGGTGTCCGTCGTATTTCAACAGCCGCGTGCCGTCGCAAAGCCACATGCCCGACGAAGCCGCGCCACACAGCCGGACGGCGGATTCCTTGCAAAACAAATTGGTTCGCAATTCGCCGCCGCGAAATACGCCGATCTGACCGCCTTTGGAAAACCATAATTCGCCCGCCGCATCGGTCGCGATCCAGGCGTTGATTCCGGCTGGCCAGCCATTCGTGGTGCCGAACCGGGTCACCTGACCCTCCTTAATCCGGCAAAGCGTGCTTTGATAAGCAATCCAAACGGCACCGGCATGATCTTCCGCCATGGCCGCGACCCGCTCGGTCGGCAACCCTTCCCCCGGGCCATAAGTGCGCGCCGCATCCGGCTCCAGACAAATCACTGAACCCGTATCAATCCCCAGCCAGAAGCGGCCGCGCCGGTCGAGCAACATCGTGCGGATAGATTTTTTGAGCAGGCTTGGCAGTTGAACCGCCGAAAAACCCGCGCCGTTGAAACGCATCAAGCCGCCGTAAGTCGCCACCCACAAATAGCCGTCCGCCGTCTGCGCCACGCCCGTCACGCTGTTGTCCGGCAGCCCTTCATCCGTCTGCCACGCACGACATGACCAGTCGGCATGTTGCCCCGCCGCCCCCGCCCGACCGGCGGACGAAAACAAAAACGCCCACGCCAGCAAGGCGGCGATGAGTTGTGGCAGACGAGCGGGCATTGGTCGGATACTAATTTAGAATCGGCGGCGCGCAAGGTGGATGCGCCCGGTCATCAGGCCATGAGCTTGCGTGGAGCGCCGTCTCGATTTGTTTTCTTATTTTGCCAACGCCGGCTTTGCGCCTTGCCAGCCATTTTTCCATTGCGCCATAAGCTGATTGACGAGTTCAGTCTTGGCCGGGTCTTTGGCGATGTTCACGTTTTCCTGCGGATCGTTTTGATGATCGTAAAGCTCAACGGCGTCCACCCGCGCATGATCCTTGCGGCCAACCCAAACGGTAAAACGATAGCGGTCGGTGCGCATAGTGTAGCCCATCAAGCCGCCCTTCTGGCCCCGCGGATACTGGCTGAAGGCCGCCGTTTTCCACGGGCGTTGCGGGTCATCCAGCAGCTGCTTGAAACTCGTCCCTTCAAGATGACCCGGCAGTGGCAGGCCCGCGAGTTCGGCCAGCGTCGGATAAATGTCCACAAATTCCACGAGCGCGTCCGTGTGCATGCCGGGATGCTTCATACCCGGTGCGGAAAGTATCAGCGGCGCGTTCACATCGTTCTCCACATTGCTATGTTTGCCCCACGCGGCGTGTTCGCCAAGTTTCCAGCCATGATCGCCCCAAAGAATCACAATCGTGTTGGTGCGGAGATTGAGCCGGTCAAGTTCCGCGAGCACCCTGCCGATTTGCGCGTCGCTGTAGCTTACGCCGGCGAAATAGGCCTGCTTGAGTTTGCGCGCGATTTCCGGCGGGATCGGACCTTCCGGCGGAACGTCCTTGTAGGCGCGAATTTCCCCATCGTTCGGATTAACGGCGTAACCGGGCGCGTCTTTTGCGGGAAACGGATTTGGCGCGAGCTCAATCTTGGCGGGATCATAAAGATCCCAATATTTTTTCGGCGCCACCCACGGCAGATGCGGCTTGATGAAGCCAACCGCGAGAAAAAACGGTTCCGGCTTCTGGCTGATCGCTTGCAACGTCTTCACCGCAAGGTCCGCCACCTTGCCGTCGGTGTAAGTGTTGTCCGGCACGTCGGCACATTCATAAACCGGGCCGCGAACATTGGCTTTGAACGCTGAATCGCTCTCGCCAGCACCAGCCTTCATGCCATTTTTTTTGACCTTCTTGGCTGCGGCGGTGCCCGTCGCCAAATTTTTCCCCGGCGCATTAGTCAGCGGCAGCGAATAGGACTCGAGTTTCGTTCCCGCATTGTCACCCTTGTTGCCGTCCGGTTCGCCTTGGACGTTTTCCTGCCCCAGCGCGACATTCTCCAGCTGCGCGTAAATCGGTGCTTTCGGCGTCTGCCACGGCACCGACCAGGTTTGCGGATCGTCCAGCCCGCCGTGAAAAATTTTGCCCATGCCCTGAACGAAATAGCCGTTGTTCTTGAAATGCTGCCCCAGCGTGACGACCTCCGGCAGCGCCACGCGGAAATGCGTGACCAAATCCCAGACCTTCGTCGTGTCGGGCCTTGTGCCGGTCATCACGCTGGAGCGCGACGGCGAACAAACGGCCTGCTGGCAATAGGCGCGATTGAAAACCATGCCCGACTTGGCGAGGGCGTCAATGTTCGGACTCTGGATATAATCCTTGCCGTAGCAGCCCAGCTCCGGCCGTAAATCATCCACGACGATGAAGAGGACGTTGGGCTTCGATTGCGCCGTATCGGCGGCAGCCAAAGGCAGCCCAGCGGCCACAACCGACCAGGCAGCAGCGGCAAGAATGTTCCGTATTGGTTTTGATTTCATTGGTAGTTGGGCGGGTTGTTAGACGCTGGCAGATTTTTCATTTCTGATCATTCGTCAGGTGCGTTGTATTTTCGCCATCCAGATTCGCGCTGATTTTGTGCGACTTGGATAATCCTGAATCTTTCAACCATAAAACCGGCTGGGTGATAGCGATGTTGCGCTGAATTTCCTCATCGGCGGGATCGGGCGGAAGTTTCTGCCAGAGCTGCAAATAATTTTGCTCATCAAAGGCGAGGCCGGCAAAAAGCAACGCCGCCTGCCGGCGCGGCCAGCCCTCCCACGCCTGCACATCCGGCTTGAGCGGCCACTTGGACTTGTCGGCGAGGAACGGTTCCAGATACGCGACGGCTTTGCGGATGCCACGGCCGTCGGGCAATTGAAAATTCCACAAGTTGTCCGTCGGCGTCGAAAGCACCTGACAAAGCGTGGACATGTTATCGAGTTGAAATATCGAGTAGGCATAAGGCTTGGTGCGTTTCAACTCGGCTGGAAAACTTCCATCCGCCGCCATCTGATTTGGAACAAAGACTTCCTTGAACTGCCGCCGGCCCTCGGCAAGTTTCACTTCGTCGCCGATGAACTTGGCAAACACCGCCACTTGCAGCCAGAACGCGACGGCGTGATTGTTTTTTGCGGCGGCTTCGTCGCGGCCGTTCTTGCTCGTCATCATCCACTCGGTGTATTCGCGAAACCATTGCTTCATACCCGCACATGTTTCCACCGCAAACGCCGGCGATTTTTGCATCGCGTCAATGGCCGGCGGCACTTCGATGAGATGCAGCGTGTCAATGATGCCGATGCCGCGTCCGGGTGAAACCCCTGGAATCGCCTGCGCATAACGCAAATGCGGATTCATCCGCGTCGCCGGGTCGAGGAAAAATACGCGCAGCAATTCCGCCGCCTTACCGGCATAACGATCTTCATTGGTGATTTTGTAAGCCGCGCCCAGCGCGGCCACCGCATCGCGCAACTGGCGGAGCGCCAGCCGGTGTTGATTAAAATTTTCCGGGTTCGTCTGGCCGTCCCGTTGGATGTAAGGCAGGCCGTTCGTTTTCATCGGGTCAGGCCACCAATAATCGCCGTTGGAATAATAATCATTCAGTCCGCCTTCGCTGAACTTGGCGGGATATTTCGTGATGCTGATCGGCGCCAACGCGAGCGCGGCTTCGGCCGTTTTCAAGATTCGCTCGCGGTCAATGGTCGCCAGGTCAAAATTTTCACCGGCTGACGCGGACAAGTTGCGCTGGGGCGAAATCGGAGAGAGCAGTTGAAGCCGCTCCTTGGCGCCGGCGGGAAACTGGGCGAGAATCTTTTCAAACGCCGGCTCATGATAAATCGTTCCTGCCTGCCGCAGTTGCGGAGCAAAGTCGGCACGGTCAAAACTCTTGATCTGTTCGTATGGCCACTTTTTCGACGGGTCGGCAACGTAAGGCAACAGAAAATCCATCGCCGCCGCCAGCGCATATTTGCCATTGGCCAGCCGGCAATGCCACAAATCAACGCCCGCGTGTTCAGCCAGCGTGGCCAGCGTGAACAGCGCTTCGAGATTGAAGTGCGAGTAGCCCAGTGCCGCCGTCCGCGTCAGTTCCAGCGGCTGCCGTCCATCCGGTTCAATCTGCACGGCGATGCGTTTTTGTTTGGCAGCTTCGGCGATTTGTTTGGCTACGTCAGATTTGCCCAGCACGAGCGCCAGTTCGATCGCCTGCACGTCATACCATGTCCCGTGATTGTTGCGCGAACCGGCTTCCTCGCGGCCCGGCTTGCTGGTGAGCAGCCAGTGGAAATACGTCTCCAGCCACGTTTTGAAATCGGCCCGGTCTTTTTCTGTCCACGCCGCGGAATTCGCCAGCAACTGCGCCGCGTCCGCCGCCACCGCGAGGTTGCGGCCTTCGAGTATGCCGGTGCCGCGCCCGGTGTTTTCGCCCGGCACGGCCTGGGTGAAATTCATGTTGGGATTCATCCGCGTCGCCGGATCAAGAAACCAGACGCGGAGAAATTTTGCCGCCTTCGCCGCGTAAGCCTCGTTGCCGGTGAAATAATAAGCCAGCGCCAGGGTCTCGACATTTTTGGCCATCATCCCGATCCGGGCGTGATCGAAGGCTTCTTCCCGGCTTTCAGGATTCACTTTGCCATCGTGCCGAATGTAAGGCAGTCCATCCGGCTTTTTCGGGTCGGGCCAAAAATAGGGCGCGATGCTCATGTAATCATGTTTGTCCCCGCTCGGCGGAAGTTTGTCCTTCTCCATCACTGACGGCGGAGCCGCTTCCAACGCCTTGGCCGCCGCCCGCACCAGCGCCTTGAATGCCGGCTGCAACGACTCGTCGTGCGCGGCCAGCCGCGCCTTCACTTCCGGCAACGCACCGGGGCTGACGGCAAAATAGCGCGGCGAATTATCGTCGGCCTTGGCCAGTCCGCAGGCGGCAAGAACAAACCAAATAAAGGCGATCCGCCTTGCCAAATGGGTGAGCAGCTTCTTCATTTTAATTTTTCCACGGTCAGAAATTCGGTTTTAATTCCCTCGCTGGCAATGCTGGCCACGGCGGCAGAGCCGGTCAGTTGAAGACTGATTTGCGCCCGGCCATTGTAAAGCTGCACCACCCGCGAACCGGTGGACGTGCCAAGATTGTCGAGCAACCGCCCATCGCCGGTTAGCCCAAAGCGAACGATGCTGGCCGCGTCGAGGCACGGCACGCCGGCTTGGTCGAACACGCGCGCTTCAATCGTGACGACATCGTTGCTCCGCGATATTTCACTGAGCGTCAATTTCGACGGCTGGCTCCAGGACGCAGTTTGATACGCGACCGGAATTTCATCGGCAACTTCTGCGACCGCAGATTTTCCAACGGCGCGCAGTGTGTTCGCGCCTTCGTTCAGCTTGACGATCCAGCGCAGACCGGCGGCCGGAAAATCCGCGCTGTTGCGCTGCTTGATTCCCGCCGAGACGCCGTTGACAAACAACTCCACCTCGCGGCAGTTGGAAAAAACCTTCACCAATTTTTCCTCGCCGGCTTTGCCCCAGCGCACCGGCCAGGTGTGCCCGTAAATGTGAATCATCGGCTGATCCGCCCAATAACTTTGGAAGACATAATAACTTTCCTTCGGCGTGCCGTCGCGCTCGACGACGCCTTTTTGGTTCACGCGCGGCACCGGATTTTCCGGCCGCAGCGGTGTGGCGAAGTCCTTGAAAATCCACATTGCCGCGCCGGTGAGATTCGTCATCGTCGCCTGCTCTTTCAGATGCCAGTCAAACAGATTGATGATGTAGCTTTCCGACCAGTCGCCGTCGCGCGAGGCGCGCGCCTTGCCGCCGGTGGCTTTGTAAGCCTTGCCCACTTCCGCCGTCCCTTCGCCGGTGGCGACTTGACCGAGAAATTTTTCCGGCGCTTCCGAATGCCGGCGCGCATGGCTGTCGCCGCCGTATTCGGCGTGGATGAAATGCGGCGTATCCTGGATGGCCTTTTCCACGGCGCTGCGATACTCGATGTAACGTCCGCCATACCAGCCGGCCCAGATGCTCGGCGAATAAATATCCGGGATGTCCTTGCAGAAATCGCAGCGGCGAATCACCGTCTGGCGCGACGGGTCAAGTTGATGGGACTGCGTGTTCAATTTCGTCATGAAGGCGTGGATGGCGTCTTTGTCGAAAGTTTCAAAATCACCAGGCCAGTCATTCTCGTTGCCGAGTCCCCAAAGAATGATGGACGGGTGATTGTAATGCTGGTCAATCATCGCTTGCTGTATATCCAACGCCTGCTGTTGATATCGTTCGCCACCCAGTCCGCCGCGACACCACGGAATTTCCTCCCACGCGAGCAGGCCGAGTTCATCGCACAGATCCAGCACCAGCGGTGCTTGCTGGTAATGGCCGAGCCGCACAAAATTCGCGCCCATGGCTTTCATCGCCTGCAAGGTCTGACGCACGACTTCGTCCGGCACGGCGGCGGCCACGCCCGCGTGATCTTCATGATAATGCGTGCCGCGCAACTGCAACCGCTCGCCGTTCAGCTTGAACGGGCCATGCTCGACCCACGCAACGGAGCGAATGCCGAATTTGTCGGCCACGGACTGTTCGCCTTGCGCCGATTTGATGGTGACGGCGCAACTGTAAAGTGCCGGTGATTTCGGCGACCATAATTTTGGGGAAATAATTTCAAACGCGGCGAGTTCTCTTTCGCCCGGCCCGGCAGCCATTTTATGGGTCGAAGTTAAAACAAGGTTGCCTTGCGGGTCGCGGACTTCGACAGCAAGTTCAACCTCATCTTTCAATGAATTCGGATTGTAAAGCCGCGCCCGGATTTTCACCGTGGCTTTGCCATCGGCGGTAAGCGTCGGCTCGATATGCACGCGCGCCAGCGAAATTGCCGGAACATAAACCAGGCTGACGTGGCGATAAAGTCCGCCGTAGCGGTTAAAGTCGCTCAAGTCGGACGGGATGCTCTCGGCATCGCGCGAGTTATCACACTCCACAGCCAACCGGACTTCACCGCCGGCACTTGCCATTGCGGCCGCGTCGGTGATGTCCACGTCCCATTGGTCATAGCCGCCGACGTGTTCGCCAACTTTTTTCGAGCCGACAAAGACCTGCGACTTTTGACCCGCACCGTCGAAGTGCAGTAAGGTTCGTCCATTGGGAAATGGATTGACCACCTTGAGCCGCGTGCGATACCAGCCCGGCCCCTGATAATAACGCACATCGGGATCAACCGAGTCGCGCGCATTGAAGCAATGCGGCAGGGTGACCGGCAGCCAGTTGACATTGTCGGTGGCCTTGTCGCCGCGCCAGATTTCCCAAACGCTGCCGAGCGAGCCCTGATAAAATTCCCAGCCGTGGTCGAGCCGCTGAATCGTCTGCGCGCCAGCCATGCCGGCGACGGCCAGAAATAATCCAGCAGCGGCAAGGACAAGCTGTCGATGGGAAAAAATATGTTTCATCAGCGTCCCTTAATTTTTTAACAAGCCCAGGCTGCCGAGAAAGGTTCCGACATCCTCATGCGTTTTTTTGTCCGCGGCCTTGCCGGCTTCACCATATTTGCTGGAGTTGTAGGAATGCCCCAGCCCTTCAAAAGTCACCAGTTCGCAGCGGTTGCTGTTGCTTGCCAACTTGTCCTTAAAGGCAACTGAATTGGCATAAGGCACCGTCTTGTCCGCCGTGGCATGAAAGACGATGGTGGGCGGCATCTTGTCCGGCATCTGATCCGGCACCGAACAGGCAAGCGCCCGCGCGGCGTCGCCGCCAAATCGTTTGGGGCCGCCATAGCCGCCCGCCTTGGTGTCAGTCACGGGATTGAGCAGAACCAGCGCCGCCGGCAAAATCCTGGGCGCGGGATCATCTTTTCCCGGTCCCGCAGACGGGATGGCCGTCCACGCGGCGACATGGCCGCCCGCTGAACTACCTTGGGAAATAATTTTCCGGGAATCAATTCCCAGTTCGCCCGCATGCTCTTCCACCCAGCGCACCGCGGCGCGACCGTCGGCAACGCAATCCTCCGGGGTTCCGCCAAAGCGGGTGCGCGTTCGATAATCGGGAGCGATGCCGACCAGTCCCTTGCCCGCAGCCCACTTCGCCCAGCCAATGCTGTGCAAGGGTGTGCCCGAAACCCAGCCGCCGCCAAAAAAGCCAATCAGGCAGGGCCGCTGATCGCTCTTGGCCCAGCCCGCCGGCTTGACCACGAACAGGCGCAATTCAGTTTCGCCGACCTTGCGGAAGACGAACGCTTCGCTGCCCGGAATTGAGAGCGGTGTCACCTCCGCTGTTTGATCAGCGGAAGCCGGAGCCGTGACTTTCCGGTCTTCTTGCGCTGGCAAAGCCGGCCGGCCGGCCAGCAGCAAGAGAATGATTCCTAAAGCCAAGGTCAGCCTTGTGAGTTTGTTTTTTCGCGGCGCTTTCATGTGGGTAATATTATAATTGGACTTACGGTGCGGCCAGCCGATAGAAGCGGCTGTGGAAATTGGTAAAGCTGGCATCGGTGAAAATATAAACTCCATTGCTGCCGGTGACGTTCGTGCCAATGGGCAACCAGACCGGATCCGACAGATTGGTCTTGGCCTGGACCAGATAACTAGCGAAGGGCGTGCCGGTGTAGTTGATTTGGAAAGTCTGATTGGCCACCAGGGCACCGGCGATGGCTGGAGGAAGCTTGATGGCGAGACTGGCGACCGCACTCGTGACCGAGCCGGAAGCATTGGTGATAACCACGGAGTAACCGCCCACGCTGGCGGCCTGAACATTGCTCAAAGTCAGCGTCGGATTGGTGGCTCCGGCGCGGTTGGTGCCGTTGAACTGCCATTGGTATGCGAGCGTGGGATCGCCGGTGGCACCAACGATGAAGGTGGCGTTGCTGCCGGTAAGCACAGCCTGGGTTACGGGTTGATTGGTAATAGCGGGCAAAGTGGCGACGTATTCCGACGGCAGTAGAATCGAATAACCCTTGGTCTGCAAGAATTGGATAATTCTCTGAAATTCCAGCAGGTGCGGCGCGTCGAAATAGGGCGGATGAAATTGCAGCGCCACCGGTCCTGCCGGCCCGCCGGGATAAGTGGCAATGAAGTTCGTGGAGTTAGGCAGGCCCGTGCCGTCAGCTTCGGAAATAATTTTCACCGCCGCCACGCTGGCATTCAAATAACTTCTAGCGGTGGGGACGCTGGAGGTAAAAAACAGTCGCAGGGCCGGCATGGCATTGATGACGGCGGCGGTGTTCGTGTCAAAACCGTTGTAAGGTGTGCCAAAGGCAATGACATCATGGTCCAGAGCCTTGGCCAAGGCAGCTTGGGATTGTCCCAGATGTTGCTGCATATAGGCCAGACCGGAGCCTTCGTATTCGGAAACCACCTGTCCGCCGGCGTTCGTCCATTGGGTGTGATCCCAGGCGTGATCCCAGAATTCCACATCGCCCACGGCTTCCTGCGACTGCATCCATTGGGCGATAAGATTGGAATTGCTCCCGACAATGTTGGTGCAAATGACGCCGATCCCTACTTTGACGCCCAAGCTTCGGGTAACTTGGAGAAAGTTGGTCCACTGCTGGCCATAAGTTAATTCTCCCCGAAAATCATCCGCCTTGATGATGACAACTTTGTCCGGATTCGCGGCCTGATTGAAAGTGACAACATCCGTGGCGGTCGCAGCGGTGCACCCACCCGGCTGGGTTGTCGTAAAAATTAAAGTGACCGTGGTTCCTGCATCCGCCGCTGCCGGCGTGTAAATCGTGGTGAGCGCATTAGTGCTTGAAAAAGTCCCGGTGCCACTCGAAGTCCAAGCGCCGCCAGTGGCCGAACCGCTCAAGCTGGCGGTGACATTCACCGACATGGTGCGATAGACGGATTGAGCCGAAACATTCAAAGCGACAACCGGACTAGCCACCGTCAAAGTGGCCATCGGCGAAGTGGAAGTTCCGTTGCCGCAGTCGGAGGTTACATCGCAGGTGTATTGGTCACCATTGGCCGGCGATGAAACAACCAAGCTGTTGCTGGTGCTTAAGATGGTGCCCGAACCAACTTTCTTCCAGGCATAAGTGAACGGTGCCGTGCCAGCACTGGGAGTTTCCGTAAGTGTGATGGACTGACTTGGGCAAATCGTCAAGCCGCCGGTGCCGCCGCCATTTCCCACCGGCATGGCTGCCGTCGCGGCAAGACAACCACTCACCGTGTAAGTCAGCACCACTCGGCCGGTGGCACCACTGCCGCCGGTTTTCACGCCATTGGCGGATGAACCTTTGGCCCCACCACCGCCACCACCAGGCGCAATCCCATTGGTGCCATTGGCGCCGGTGCCCGCCACACCGGTGCCGCCTGCGCCGCCAACCGTGATGACTCCAGTCCCACCCAAACCCGGAGTATTGGTGATTGAACTGGCGTTACCGCCGGCACCCGAATCTCCAGCCCCACCGCCGCCGCCGCCGCTAACATTGGTAGGACTAGTGATGCCAGCGCCCCCATTTCCTCCGGCCAATACGAAGTCGCCGATACTGCCAGCCGTAGCCAAGCCGGCGGTGCCACTTCGGCCGGTGGTGCCAATGTTAATTATAGTTACCCCCCCGCCGCCACCTTTCGCCAGAATATTGGTTAAAGGCGAACTAACTATGTTAAACCATGAGTCACCACCGCCAACCGCGGCCAGATCGTTGGTAGAACTAAGCCCACCCGAACCTACATTGATGTTATAATTTGTTCCCGGTATAACTGCGTAAGCATTCAGCCGGGCATACGACCCACCACCGCCGCCGCCGGCAAAAGCGTTTCCAGCGTTGGTTCTCTGCGCGCTACCACCCGCACCACCCGCGCCCCAACATTCAATTTGAACCGAGGTAATACTATCAGGACAAATCCAATTCGTGCTGCCAGCATTGGTGAAAGTGATGGTTGCGACAACGGACAGAGTTGCGATGGCACTGGTCACCGAGCCGAAGTTGTTCGTAATAACCACCGTATAATTGCCGGAACTGGCACCGGACACATTGGTTAGGTTAAGGAAAGCGTTGGTCGTGCCAGCGAGATTGTTGGTGGCATTGAACCACCAGCGGTAATTTAATGGCGGCGTGCCGGTGACGCCAACGGCAAAGCTGGCATTGCTTCCGGCATTTACGGTCAGGCCGGCTGGCTGGTTGGTGATAGCTGGCGGAAGATTGATGGTCAATGTGGCAACAGCGCTGGTGACCGCGCCATATTTATTATTGATCACCACAAAATAGTTTCCGGCATTAGTGCTTTGAGTGTTGGTGATGGTAAGTGAACTGCTGGTGGCCCAAGAAAGGCTGGTGTTAGTATTAAACCACCAATGGTTGGTCAGCGGTGCAGTGCCGTTTTCGCCGACGACAAAGGTCGTGTTGCTGCCGGCAGTGGTGCTCTGGCCAATCGGCTGGCTCGTAATGACCGGCGGGAAATTGCCGGTCAAGACCACGACTGAACTGGTGACGGCATAAAAACCGGGCGTGCTGTCACTCACGACCGCAGAATAGTTTCCCAGATTGGCACCGGTAAGATTAGATAGAACCAGCGAAGCATTGGTGGCACCAGCCAAGCTGTTGCTGCCATTCAGCCACCATTGATAACTCAACGCGCCGTTGCCAACGGCACCGAGGTTGAAAGCGGCACTGCCGCCGGCCACGCCCACCCAGTTGGTTGGCTGGCTGGTAATGCTCGGTGCGTGATAAGTGGTCAGCGAATAGAAAGCCACCCGCGCGCCATCATTGGTGCAGCCACAGGTGTTGTCGGTCTGGTTATAGTCGCCGGCTTTGAAATAAACCGTGTTACTTGAGGTGATATCCCAGTTTGTCGCGACATGACCGAGGTAATTAGTGCCGCTGAAAAGGTTCCATGAGTTGGTGACATTGTTGATGCTGACCTTCAGCACGCCATTCACTACTGACATCGTGTAACCGATGGACTTATTCAACCCGACGTTGGAACCGGATATGAAAGTCGTGCTGAAACTGCTGGAAAGATTTCCGTCCAAATTAACATTCGCATAAATCTTTTGGTTGGGGAGATCAAACATGATCATGGTCAGTTCATTGTTCGCACTCGCGCTGCCATCCGGCTTGGTGTTGGGTTCATGGATCTGGCCGATGCAAACCTTCCCGGTGTCGGAAGAAACATTTGAAACCACGCAGGTGGCGCTCAAATAGTTTGAGCCATAGACCGTCCAATTCACGCTGCTATCATTCGGGTTAAGCAGTTCGCGCAACTCGCTGCGCGGGTGGGTGGAGCCGCCGGTCGTGGCCCCGTTATCCGGCGCCCAGAAGACCATCGCCCCATCGCCGCCGGTGTAAAAATAGGCATTGGTAAATCCCGAAACAAGCTGGGCGGTGGAAGCCGAATCCACCGAACCGGCGGCACCAGTAAGAATGTTGTTACTCGTCGGCAGTTGCAGATACCAATGGCTTAAATCAAAGTTGCTGCCCGGCGGCAGACTCGGATTCAACGCCCAAGCGGAAGCTGAGGCGAAGCCAAAAACAGCGGCCAGGCTTAAATGTAAAAATAGTATCCGCATAGTTTCCGTGCGCCGCGTCTACCGTAGTCCAACAGGTCGCAAGTTCGTTCTTTACATATTCTTCAACCGGCATGCTTTGATTTCAATTCCCTTTTGATTGGAAAGCGGGGATGCCATCACAGCACCCCCGCTCTTACTTCAATCAGTCCGACTTGCGCCAACAAGTCTGGCTTGCTCGGTTACGGATGGTGCATCCGGTAAAATACGTTTGGTTTGGCCGGATCTACTGTGATGATCATCTGGTTAGTGGCTGTGGAATTCGGAACCAGAAACCAGAAGTTAGTGCTCGTCAAGCTGACTGAGTTCGATTGTAGTTCCCAGCCGGTGTAACTCGGCGGCCAGCTCAAGGTCAGCAAATTGCCGGCGGCGCTGAACGTGATATTAGTGCCGGTGCCGGGCAGGGTCACGGCATTCGTCACCACCTGGTTCAGGGTGATGGTGCTGGGCAGATAGTTGTTGTCGCCGCTGTAAATGGCCGTGATGACGGTGGTGCCGGCTGGCAGATTGGCAACGGTCAGGCTGGCCGCCACGCCATTAACCACATTACTCGTGCAGAGCGCAACGCCGTTGGTTTCAAAGACCATTGTGCCGGTGGCGTTTCCTGCCAGCACGCTGTTGGTCTGAACCGCCGCCGTGAAAGTAACCGGGGCGCCCGAAAGATTGGTTTGCGCCGAGGATGTGAGGACCAGGCTGCTCGTGCTGCCCAAGTTCAAATAGAGTTCTCCGCTGATGATTTGGAGCGAGGCTGGCACTACCACATTACCCTGAACCGTCACCGAACTTGGTGCCGTGCCGGTCACGGAACCACCGGTAGTCTTGGAAATAATCTTATAACTGCCTGCCGTCAGCGACGTGCCGGTGTTTGCCACGGTAAACGCGGTGGCTGCAGATAGTGTCAGTGCGCCATTAGTAACCGTGAAGCATGGCGCCAAGAATCCATTGGTAAAGATTAAAGAAACGCCACCTGCAGTGGCGTCTAAATTACCTTTGAGCATGGCCGCAGACCCAGTGTTTGTGCTATTTAGGTTGTTGCTCAAAATATGGTTTGCCCCCAGGACGAAGCCGCCGCCCATTGCGGAGACATCAAAGATGGCGGCGCTCGCAACGCTGATATTGGTAGAACTGGCGATGGAAGCACTAACGCCCAACGCGAGTGTGCCACTGTCAATCGTCGTATTGCCGTTATAAGAGTTGACAGCCATGAGCGTCACCGTTCCCGTCCCTAACTTGTGCAACCCGCCCAGATAAGTGCCGGATATGTCGGTGTTAGTGATATTACCATTGAAGACCATATTGCCGGCACCTTGCACGTTCAAATTACGGTTGGTGGGGCCTTGCGTGCCAAACAAATCCAAAGGCCCGTTGACATTGATTGTGACGTTGGTGCCCGCATCAATTACTTTGCTGCCCGTCCCAGTCAAAAGACTTGCGCTCGGGAAAGTCAACGATGAGGCACCGCCTGAGGCTATAACTCTGAGAATCCCACCAAGGGATAAGTTGCTCACCGAATAGCTGTTGGGCGAGGCCAAGTCTAGGACGGTGCTGTCATTGACGCTGACTCCGGTGGTTAGGGTGCCTCCGGAGAGGGCATTGGTGCTGCTTACCCGCAGGGTTCCGGCACTGATGGTGGTCGCACCCGTGTAACTGTTGGTGCCGTTAAGAATCAGCGTGCCTTCACCCAGTTTGGTCAGACCGCTATTGGTTCCCGTTGCTGCCTTATCTTGGATTGGCGCATTGATGGTCATCCTGCCACTTACGGTCAAACTCAAAGCGCGATTATTGAGGCCTTGGGTTCCGATAAGGTCGAAAAGCGACCCGTTGACCACCATGGTCGTATTGGTGGCAATCACCAGACTTTTGCCCGAAGTTCCCGTAATGATGGCACCATTGGTAAAGGTGAGCGTGGACGACCCTGAATTGGGACCGGTAAAATATAGGATGCCGCCTAGGCTCAACTGGTTCATGGTGTAGCCCGAATCCGCCGTGCCAAGGTTCAGGGTTCCGTTTTGGGAAGTGCTTCCTCCGCTCTTCAGAATTGAACTTCCGGATAGTGCCGAGACGCCGTTCACCTGCACTGATCCATTATTAATCGTGGTCGCTCCGCTATAAGTGTTGGTGCCGTTCAAGGTCAAAGTCGCGTTGGTGCCGCCCATGGTTAGGGCGCCAGCACCGACAAGATTGGCGGACACAGACATATTGTTACCACCGATGGCACCCCCCGTCATGGTGTAACTTGATCCATTAAGGGTTCCGCCATTGCCACTGATGCTGCCGCCGGTCATTGTCACTGCCGCCACTGTGTTGCTGAAAGTCTGAAGATCCAGCGTCCCGCCAGCCGAGACCGCGAGTGCGCCGGTGGAGAGGACATTATTGGTGGCGGAGCGGAGCGTGCCGGCATTCACCGTGGTCGAGCCAGTGTAAGCATTAGTTCCGCCCAAAATGGTGGTGCCGCCGCCAGTGTTGGTGATGGATACCGATCCGATAATCGCTGCGTTGACGGTCAAAGTTGAGCCGTTGGCGACGTTGAAATTACCGGCCTGCCGCAACACGACCGTCATGGGCGTGCCGGCGCCGACATTTCCCGGGTTGATTGTGAGCGACGAGTTGTTCGTCAGAAAAACAACATCCTGCGCCGCTCCCGATACCGCGTTGACAAAGGTTGTATCGGTCGTCGCGCTGTTATTCCCGATTCTGATATCAGTTGCACCGGCGGCGTTGGCAGAAATCGTATAAGCACTACCATTAGTGATGTTCAAAGACTCGGAGTAAACATGCACCGAGGTATTGGTGAGGGCTGTGATGGCGGGATTAAACAAGAGATCCGTATATGAACCTGCGTTGGCGCTGCCGACTGGCGCCGACGCCAGGGACCAGTTGGCAGCGGTGCCAAAAGTCGTGCCGTTGGTCATGATGTTGATGTTGGCACCCATGACCGGAAGTGAGCCTAGCAGCACAGCGGCCAGCGGCAGTGACAACGCGGCACGGCGGCACGAACTCTTCCAAGAAGATTTCTTGAAGTTCCGCAAATCAAGCTGGCCCCATTGTTTAGTTTCGCTGGTTAATATGAGTTCGTGCATGGTGAGTGGTGTTTTAGGATTGTGGTTTAACGGTTTTCCCAAAGAGTTTTTGTCCAAGTGATGCTGGCCGTGTTGAAAGAAACCGTGCGGGCGCTGGAATCGGCATAAAGGACATTCATGCCCTTGAGCGAACTATGGCGAAAATCCAGATAGGTTCTCGTGCTGGACACTGGATTTGCCAGATCAGTTTGAGCTCCGCCACCGGCTGCCAACAACCACTGGGCGCTGGTTTGACAGGAATTATCACCGGGAGTCTTTTGCTTGCCCTCCACAACCACGATGGTTTCCGTCGGTGAATTGACAATGGGCGTCGCTTTTCTGGCGAAACCAGAAGTCAAACCGTTGCCGGGAAGATTAAGACCAAGCATCGTGCCCGAACAGGAGTAAGTTAGCTCTACATTGGTTGACCCCATGTCCACAAAGACGGCACTAGCACAGGCAAATACCGGGTTGGCGATACTGGTGATCTTGGTTCCTTTTTGCGGCAAATAAGCGCCCACTTCCTTCGGCCAAATGACGGAGTTGCCGCTCGCGTCCGTGGTGGAAGCGGTCGGGTAGAGCCCGCTGTTGTCATCCACATAAAGGGCCAAGGCGAGACCAATCTGCTTATCATTGGAGACACACGAAATTTGTTTGGCTTTTTCCTTGGCCTTCGCCAGCGCCGGCAGCAGCATCGCCGCCAGAATCGCGATAATCGCGATTACCACCAGCAATTCAATCAGGGTAAAACCGGTTTTGCCACCGGACTTATAAAGGTCATTCATCCGTCGATCCGAGCATGCGCTATAATCTGTCTTCATAGTGATTTATTAATTGTCTGCGCAAATATCTAAAACTGTGCCATAAGATATTCAAAGCTGTTAAAGACGTAGCTGGTGCTGGCGTTGGCGTATAGTTTTGGTGAACAATGAATCAACTGTAAACCAAACCGGCTAACCGGTCACGTCGGATGAAACGTGGACAAGGGTGCGTCCGTCCTGCCCAGCGCTACCGCAGGCTGGCTCTGGCCGCGATGACGATGCCATCGCCGCGCCCGGTAAACTGAATGCGAAAATTTACCAAGGAATGTGTTTTTGTGAGTCAAGCGTTGACAGCCTAGGGAAAGGCCGGTAAGAAACGGTCACAGCAATCTTTCATTTCGGGAACACCGGAGCACTATTATGAATGATGAAATAAAGTTGGCGGAAGAAAACCTGGGGCGCCTGCGCAGCTGCTCTCAGTCGCTTCAAGAACAAATGGCCTTGGTGGTCATCGGCCAAAACGAGGTGGTGCGGCTGCTGCTCACCGGCCTCATCTCCGGCGGCCACATGCTCATGGTCGGCGTGCCCGGCCTGGCCAAGACGATGATGGTGAAAGTGCTGGCCGATCTGCTGGGCTGGGATTTCCGGCGCATCCAATTCACGCCCGATCTCATGCCCGCCGACATCACCGGCACGGAAATTTTGCAGGCCGATGAAAGCGGCCAGCGCCGCTCGCTGGTATTTCATCGTGGCCCGGTTTTTGCAAATCTCATCTTGGCCGACGAAATCAACCGCACGCCGCCGAAGACCCAGGCCGCGCTTTTGGAAGCGATGCAGGAATTGGCGGTTACGGTGAACGGCAAAACGTATCACATGGCCCCGCCGTTCATCGTGGTGGCTACGCAAAATCCCATCGAACAGGAGGGCACTTATCCGCTGCCGGAAGCGCAGTTGGACCGGTTCATGTTGAGCATCCATCTGGATTATCCCGCAATCGCCGACGAGGTGGAAATCGCCGCGCGCTCCATCCGTGCGAAGTGGGACAGCTTCCAGCCACTCGCCAAAAAAGAGGAGTTTTGCAAGTTCACCGAACTGGTGGATCACATGCCCGCCTCGCGGCATGTGCTGGAATATGCCGTCGCGCTGACCACCGGCAGCCGGCCGAAAAGTGCCGGCGCGGATGACTATGTCCGCCGCTACGTCGCCTGGGGCGCCGGGCCGCGCGCCTCGCAGCATCTCGTCACCGCCGCCAAGGCGTGCGCGCTGCTGGATGGCCGGCCGACGCCGGAAGCCGGCGATCTGCGCCGCATGGCGGTGCCGGTTTTGCGCCACCGCATCATTCCCAATTACAATGCGCTGGGCGAAGGCATCGAAGCCGACGCCATCGTCAAGCATCTGCTCGAAACCGTTCGCGAGCCGTCCGCGACAAAATAATTCCGCCGCAAAGTTGTGGCCACTTTGCAACATCCTTACCTTGACCTCGCCGCGATGGAGGCGTTGCGCGGCGTGCGCTTGTGTCCGCGCGGCGCGGCGGAAGGCACGTTTGCCGGCCCGCACAAATCGCATTTTCGGGGCACCGCCGTTGAGTTCGCCGACTACCGCGAGTATTCCCCCGGCGACGACATCCGGCTCGTGGACTGGAAAGTTTTTGCGCGGACCGACCGGCATTATCTCCGGCTCTACGACGCCGAGCGAAATCTCCTGACCTATCTCGTCGTGGACAAAAGCGGCTCGATGGACTTTTCCGGAGCCGTCACGCGCACGCCGGCAAAACTGGAATACGCCGCCCGGCTCGCCGCCGCCCTCGGCTACCTCGTCCTGCGCGAAGGCGACGAACTCGGCCTCTCGCTGGCGGACACCCGGCTGCACAAACATCTGCCGGCGGCGGCCTCCTGGCCGCAACTGAACCGCGCACTGGACTCGCTGAGTCAGGCGCGTGCGGAAGGGAAAACCGATCTGGGTGCGTGTCTGGAACAGGTTTTTGCGCTGACCAAACGGCGCGGAGTCCTCGCCGTGATGAGCGATTTTCTCGATGCGGATGAACGCTTCTGGAAGTCCATTGATCTGTTCCGCCGTTCGCGTTTCGACGTGATGCTCTTTCACATCGTGCATCCCGAAGAGCTGGAACTTCCCGCCGTCGCCGCCGCGCGGTTTTTGGAAACCGAAGGCAACGGTTTTTTCAACGCCGAACCCGATGTCGTCCGGACGCTTTACCGCCGCCGGTTCGATGCATTCCTTTCTGAAATCAAAGCCAACTGTCAGGCGCGCGGCTGCGACTGGTATCTGGCCAATACTGCGGACGACGTGTATGGGTTTTTGCGGCGCTGTTTTCTGGCGCGGGAGAATGGACGATGATCTGGCCGGCCTTCACCAACCCCCTGCTGCTGGCCGGCCTGGCCGCCGTGGGGTTGCCGCTGCTGATCCACTGGCTCACCCGCGCGCGGCCGAGGCGCATCGCGTTTCCGCCGTTCAAATTCCTGATGGAAGCCTGCGCCGGCCAGCAGGCGGTCAATCGTCTCCGCACCATAATTCTTCTCACGATCCGCTGTCTGCTCGTCCTCGCGCTGGCGCTGCTGTTCGCGCGGCCGTTTCTCAAGCCCGCCGGCGCGGCGGCCGGCGCGCAAACCGGCAAACGCGTCGTGCTGGTCCTCGACGCCTCGCTCTCCATGCGTGCCGTGCATCAAGGCGTGCCGCTCTTTGCCCGCGCGCAGGCCGAGGCGGCGGAAGTGCTTCGCGCACTGCCCGCCGGCACCGAGGCGGCGGTCATTCTCGAAGGCGCCGCGCCGCGTTCGCTGCTGCCCGCGCTGTCGGAAAATATTCCGGCGCTGCACGACGAACTTGTCAAAGCCCGGCCCACTTTTGAAAACGGCGATCCTGCCGCCGCGCTCGCGCTCGCCAAAAAGCTGCTCGGCGGCACGGGCACGATTTACGTCTTCAGCGACTTCCAGAAATCCAACTGGCAAGACGTTCATGAACTGCCCGGCGGAATTGTCTGCCGCCTGCGCCCGGTTGCCACCGAGGCCGTGGACAATGTGGCCATCACCGCCGCGCGCCTGATTCCCGCCGCGCCGGTGATCGGCGAACCGGTGGAGGTCTTTTGCACCGTTTTCAACTGCACGCCGCATCCGCGCGAAGAAACCGTCCGGCTGGAACTGGGCGAATTCACGCGCGAAACCCGCGTCGCCATCGCGCCGTTCGGCACGGCCAATGCGGTGTTCAACCTGGCCTTTTCGCGAGCGGGTTCATTCGCCGGCAAGGTCTCGCTGGAGGCGGACGACTTGCCGGCGGACAACACCCGGTATCTGGCGGCCACCGTCGGCAAGACCTTGGAAATTTTACTCGTCAGCGATGCGGACGAGGCCGACTCGCGCAGCGCCGCGTTTTACTTGAGCCGCGCGCTGGTGCCGTCGCCGCAGGCCGCGCCCGGCCTCAAGCTGGTGCGTCGGCACAGTCAAAACCTGGATCGCGGCATTTTGGAAACGGCCGATGTCTTTGTCCTCGCGGCTCCGGCCACGCTCACCGGCGAGGCGCTTGAAATCATCGCGCGCCGCGTCAACGAAGGCGCGCGGCTCATCACGTTTCTCGACGGACCGACCGCGCCGGCGCTCATGATTTCCGCGCTGGCCCCGCCGTTCTTATTGCAACGGACCGTCGAATCCGAGAGCGGCGATGCGGTGGCGGCCGGTTCGCGAAAACTTTTCGCGGAACTGGACGCGGCGGATTTTTCCGCGCCACGCTTTCACCGCCATTATCAAAACCGGCTGCTGGAAAATCGCGCCGGCGACGTGCTGCTTTCCTATCCCGACGGCTCGGCGGCGCTGACCATCAGCGCGGCTGGACAAGGCGCGGTGGTGCTGGCCAATCTGCCGCTGACGCCCGACGGCGGTGATTTTATTGGCAGTCCGATTTTTCCTGCCATGCTGCATGAACTGCTCCGCGCGCTGCGCCACGATTCCGCCGAAAACGCCGTCACGCCCGGCGCGGCGTGGCTGCTCGATGTGCCCACCAGCGGCGAGGGCGCGGTGACGGCGGCTGATCCCGATGGCAAAATAATAGGGGCGCAAATTGTTTCCAGCGGACGCACCACGCGCCTCGCGCTGCCCGCCGCGAAATCGCCCGGTGTTTATTCGGTGAAGCAGGCGGACGCGATTGTGGCCAATGCCGCCGTGAATGTTGACCCGCGCGAAAGCGACACCCGGCCGCTGGCGCTGGAAAATCTCAAGAGCGGCGAAAATTCCACCGTGACCATTTTGCGCGGCGAAGAGGATTTGTCGCTCACCGGCAAAACCCGCCAGCTCTGGCCGCAACTGGCCGCCGCCGCCGTGATTTTGCTCGGCGCGGAAATGCTGCTGCTGACGTTGTGGCGAAGTTCCAAAACCGCCGTCGCTCAAAAGCCAACGGAGGCCGCGCGATGAACTGGGTTTTCCTGCCGCCGTGGAGCACGCGCGTTATCGCCGCGCTGGCGCTGGGGTTGCTGGCGCTGGCCGTGCTGCGCTGGTGGCGCGAACGGCGCGGCGGCGCGGCACTCGCTTTGCGGGTGCTGGTGGTCGGCGCGCTGGTTTTCGTGATGCTCAATCCGCAGTGGCTCCGGCCGCGGCAGCGCACGGAAAAACCAAAACTGGTCGTGCTGCTCGACTCGTCCGCCAGCATGGCGACGCGCGATGCCGGCGGCGAATCGCGCTTCGCCGCCGCAGTGAAAACTTTGGGCGACGCTGCCACGCTCGCCAACCTCAACAAGGAATTTGTTTTGGACTTTCGCCAGTTCGACCACGCCGCGCGCCCAGCGGAATTGTCTCAACTCGCCAGCATCACTCCCGCCGGCGACGCCAGCGAAATCGGCAAGTCGCTGATGGGCGTGGTTTCCGAACTCGGTGATACGAAGGCGCAGGCCGGCGTGCTGCTCGTTTCAGACGGCCGCGCCACCGCGCCGGACACGCTCGACGCCGCGCAGCTCGCGCTCGCGCGTTCCGTGCCGCTCTGGACCTGGACCGTCGGCGGGCCGGTGGCGCGCCGCGATTTGTGGATGGAAACGCCCTCGACCGAGGCGCTCGCATTCAGCGGCGAGGAAGTGGATTTGACCGCCACGCTGCACGCGGACGGCTACCCGAATCGCAGCTTCAAAGTGGATTTAATCACGAATGGAAAAGTGGTCGCGACCAAGGAAATTTTGCCAGACACGAACGGCGTGGCGCGCATTTCCCTGCGCGTGAAAGCGCCGGCCGCCGGCGAACAGCGCTACGTTTTCCGCGTCGCGCCGGAGCCTGACGAGGCGGACACGGCGAACAACGAGCGCGCGGTGTTTCTCCGCTCCGTCGGCCAGAAAGTGCGGGTGCTGATGGTCGAAGGCCAGCCGTATTGGGACACGAAATTTCTCGTGCAGTCGCTCAAGCGCAACACGAACGTGGAATTGACGGCGGTCTATCGCCTGAACGCCACGCGCCACGTCGCGGTTGTTTCCGCCACGGGCACGGAGACGCGGTCGGAGCAGGATCTTTTTCCGCGCACCGCCGCCGCGATGAACGCCTTTGATGTCATTGTGCTGGGTCGCGAGGCGGAGGCGTTTTTTGACAACAACACCGAAACATTGCTGACGGATTTTGTTTCCAAGCGCGGCGGCAGTCTGGTTTTCGCGCGGGGCAAACCTTACGGCGGACGGTTTCAATCGCTCGCGAAATTTGAGCCGGTGGCGTGGGGCGACGGCACGGTTTCCGGCGTGAAACTGCGGCCGACGGAATCCGGGCGCGACAATCCCATCTTTGATCTTGGCACCGCCGGCACGCTCGAAGAACTTCTGGAGCGCCTGCCCGCGCTTGACCAGGCCAGCGTCACGCTCGGCGAAAAGCCGCTGGCGGTCGTGCTCGCCAACGCGGCGCAGCCGGACGGCCCGGTGCTGATGGCGTATCAGCGCTACGGCCAGGGCCGCACCATCAGCCTGAACGCGGGCGGGTTGTGGCGCTGGTCGTTTCGCGAAAGCGGCCAGGACGAAAGCGAAATCGCCTACCAGCGCTTCTGGATTTCGCTGTTGCAATGGCTGCTGGGCGGCAGCGAATTTCTGCCTGGCTCGGATGTCGCGCTGACGAGCGCGCGGCGTTATTACAGCAACGAGCAGCCGATGCAGTTTCTCATCTCCACGCGCAATCTCGACCGCACGATATATCAGCCGCGCCTCCTAATCAGCGGTAACGGCAAAACCACCGAGGTCGAACCACGGGCGCGCGGCGAATCGTTCGTCGCGGAAGCCGGGCCGTTTGCGCCGGGAACTTATACCGTCACTTTGAAAAACAATGTTGGGAAGCCCGCCGAACTTTCGTCCAGCATCGAGGTGGTCAGCGCATCGGTGGAAAAACGCGAGTTGAGCGCCGATCCAGAAACGATGCGGCAGCTCGCGGAAATTTCCGGTGGCGCTGTGATTGTCGCGAACGATGTGGCGCGGCTGCCGGAAATCGTGAGACGCTGGGAGGCGGCGCGGGAACTTTCGCATCAGCGGCAATCCGTCTGGGATCGCTGGTGGATCATGGCGGGAATTTTCGGGCTGCTGGGCGCCGAGTGGTGGCTCCGGCGCCGGGAGGGATTGTTGTGAAAATATTGGTGCTCCATCACCTGCGCCAACGCCTGGCGGGCTGGCTCGCGCTGCGAAGTTTGCTCGCACTGTTTTTTGTTGCCGGCACGCTGGCATTGGCAGCGGTGCTGGCCGATGCGGCGCTGGACTTGCCGGAAGCGATGCGCGCCGCCATGCCGTGGCTGCTGGGTTTGGCACTGGCAATTGTGCTTGGAGCTGGTTTTTGGAAATGGCGGCAGTTCACTGAAACGCGCCTAGCCCGGCTGTTTGAGCAGTCGGATGCCGCGCTCGGCAACCGGCTGATCAATGCGGTTCAGCTCGCGCAAAAAACTGGCGCGAGCGGCGCGGAGGAATTTTTCCGGCGCGAGGCGGTCGAGCTGGGGCGGCGGGCGGCGAGGCAGTTGGAAGTCTGGCCGGTTGTGCGGAGCGGTCTCAAACGGGCGGGCGCCTTGCTGATTTGTGCTCTGCTCGCGTGGCTGTTTTTGCTGCTGGCGGAAAGCGATTTGATTCACGCCGTGCTGCCGCGTTTTATGGATGCGCATGGCGATCATCCGCCCTATAGCCGTCTGAAAATTGAAGTGACGGCGGACCACGCGGAGGTGATTTACGGCGGCCAGATTGAAGTGCGGGCGACAACAAGCGGACGGCCGGTGGAGAAGCTCTGGCTCGCAACGCGGTCAGGCACCAACGAGACGCGCGCCATCATGTTTCTCGCGCCGGACAAATCGTTTTTCCAGACGCTCGTCAACCTGCGCGAACCGGCGGAGTATTTTGTGACCGACGGCGTGGCGCGCAGCCGGCGTTTTCCCATCGCCATCCGCTATGCGCCGCAGATTACGCTGGTTGAGGTCGCCACCACTTTTCCTGAATACACTGGCAAGCCGGCGCACGCGGGGAAATTGACGGACGAGCCGCAGGCGTTGCCGGAAGGCACGCGCGTGATGTTCCGCGTGGCGAGCAACCGCCCGCTGAAATCCGGCGCGCTCAACCTGACGCCGGTGCTCGGCGGCCAGCCGGTTCAAATTTTGTTGCGGCCCGAAACGCAAAATGTCGTCACCGGCGCGTTCGCGCTGGCGGAACCGGTGGCGTTTGACTTGTCCGTGCGCGACGCGGGCAATCTGGATTGCGTGGAAACGAAGCGCGGCCGGTTCAATATTTTGCCGGATCACCCGCCGCGATTGTTCGTGCTGGAACCGGGCCGCGACGCCGTGGCCACGCCCAGCATCAAGGTTCCGTTCCGGGTGCAGGCGATGGATGATTACGCGGTTGCGCGTGTCGTCTGGCTGCGCAGCCACAACCATTCCATCGAGCGTCCGCTCGAAATGAAGCTCACGCTGAAGAACGGCCCGCAGTCGGTCGAGGCGACCGGCGCGCTGGAACTGGACCAGCTCGGCGTGCGACCCGGCGACGTGATTGAGTATTATTTCGAGGCGGCGGACAATTATCCCAAGGGGCCGAATGTCACGTTCAGCCGGCCGTTCAAGTTGCAAATCATTTCGCAGGAGCAATACGAAAATGTTTTGCGTCAGGCCGCCGCGCGGAAGGCGCTGTTTGAGCCGTATTTTCAACTGAACTCGTGGATGCGGCGGCTGGCGGAACGCTCGCGCACGCTGGCGGCGCAGGCGGAACACGCCGATCCCGCCACCCGCGCCGAGGCGGAGGAACTGGCGAAACAACTTTCCAAATACGACGAGGCGCTGAGCAAGCTGCTGCAAGATCCGATGATGTTCGACGTGGAAAATTCCTTCCGCGCCACGCTTGCTGCGGAGCAGTCGAAGCTCGGCGAGGCGGCGGCGAAATTGAAACAGGCGCTCGGCAGCGGCGGCACGCCCGGTGCGAAGGAGTTGAAGGAACTGAGCGAGGCGCTGAACCAGCTCGCACAGACGCAGGACGAGCAGATTGAGCAGCCCGCGCAGCAAATCGCGTCGGTCGTGCGGCTCGTGTCGCGGGCGGACACCTTCGTCAAGCTGGCGCAGGAACAGGCGGCGCTGGCACAGATGCTCCGGCGCTTCGCGGACAAGACCAACGCCCTTTCTCGCCTTGAACAAATGGAAGTTCAGGAATTGACGCACCAGCAGCATCGCATCGGCGAGGCATTGCATGAACTGATCGGCCAGTTGCCGGAACTGCTGGCGAAGGTGCCGGCGGACGCGGAGTTTGATCCGCTCCGCGCCGACGTGAACCAATTTCTCAAGGCCGTTGCGGATGCGAAAATCGAGGAGTATCTGACCAACGCGGCGAAGACGCTGGAGGAGCCGGACACGATGACCGGCCATACGCTGGCGCAGATGGCGGCGGACGAAATGGACAAACTCGTCGGCAAATGCAACGGACTTGGCGACAAGGCGCAGCAATGTTCGACCGCGCATTTCACGCCGAAGCTGTGCAAGCCCGGCTTGGGCGACACGTTGCAGCAAATCATGGCGGCGCTGAATACCGGCAACGGTCAGGGCGGCCGCGATGGCTACGGATTGTTCAACGAAGATGTCGCGCTTTACGGCCCGAATGTCGAGCTGGCCGGGGAACAGGCCGGCGGACAGGGTGATGCCGGTGGCCGGGGCGGGCAACAGATGGCGACCTTGCCGGGCGGTGCTCCGGATGCGGATTTGCCGCAAAACGAAGTGTCGGGCCATGTGCGCTTGCAGCCGGACGCGAAATTTCCGCTGCGTTACCGCGAGCTGGTCGGCGAATATTTCCGCGTGATGGCGGAAACAGGAAAGGAAAATGAGAAATGAAATTATTTCAAACAACCGCAGTTCTAGCTTTATTCCTGCTGCCGGTGCTGCCGGCCGGCTCCGCGAACGAGGCCACCGGCGAAGCGGTGGAATGTGCCAACCTCATCTACGCGGGCACGAAAAGTTCAGTCTGCTTCAGCGAGGAATTTCTTTCCACCGTCGCCAGCGAGACGAGCATCAAGACGTCCCGGAAATTCAAGCCGGTGAAGCTGGCGGAAAAAGAGATTTTTCATTTTCCGTTCGCCGTGATGACCGGTGAGGGCGCGTTCACGCTCACGGACGACGAGCGGAAAAACCTGAAGGCCTATCTGGAGAAGGGCGGCTTCCTGCTGGCCAGCGCCAGTTGCAGCAGCAAGGAATGGGGCGATTCCTTCGCGCATGAAATGGAAACAATTTTTCCCGACCGCAAGCTGGCCGAGGTGCCGATGGACCACCCGATTTTCCGCACGGTTTTTGAAGTCAAGCAGCTCGACATGAGTCACGGCGGCGTGGCCAAGCTCCACGGACTCACCATCGGCGGCAAGATTGTGCTCATCTATTCGTCGGACGGACTCAACGACACCGGCACCATGCACGGCTGCTGCTGCTGCGGCGGCAATGAAATCAGGAACAGCCAGAAGGTGAATGTGAACATTCTCGCGTATGCGCTTTTGCAATGATGAACAGGAAAGGTAAAATCATAAAACTCCGGCGGCTGGCACAGGTGTTGCCGGCGCTGCTGATTTTTGCCGCAGCGGCGGAACCAGCCATCGCCCAGCCTACCGTTCATTCATCGCTCAAAGCCGCTTCGGACGCAGCCGCCGCCGACCAGTCGCTCGTGCTTCTGATTTTTGGCGCGGAATGGTGCGGGCCGTGCAAGCTCCTAAAAAGCAAAACGCTTTCCGCGCCGGAATTTCTCCAGCAGACCAACCCGCTACACCTCGCGGAGGTGGACATTGACGCCGACCAGAAACAGGCGCACGACTTTGCCATCGAGGCCGTGCCGACGCTGGTGTTGCTGACGGCGGACGGGAAAATCATCTCGCGGCAGACCGGCTTCATGCGAGCCGTCGAACTGATCCTCTGGCTTGAGGCCGGACGTGCCCGTGCGGCGGCGGGACAATGGGAAGGCACCGCGCCCGGCGCGCAGTTTGACGAGTTTATCAAGAAGGCGGCGGCGGATAATATCGGCACGAATGAAATTCAACGGCTGGTGGAGTTGCTGGGCGACGCCGATCCCGCCAATCGCGAGCAAGCCGGAAAAATTCTGCTCGCCCAACGCGACCAAGCCGTGCCGCCGCTCATCGAAGCGGCCAGTAATCCCTATCTCGGCGTGCGGATCGCCGCGAGCGAATTGCTGCAACGACTGGCTCCCGACCTCATCGCAGTGGATCCGTGGCAGTCGCCGGTGGAAGCAAGCAACGCGGTGGTCGCCTTGAAAAAATGGTGGGCGGAAACGGGCAAACTGCCGACGGTTTTCGCGCTGTCCGCGACGAATTCTTTTTCCGCAAATTCCATCAAGGAGGCGCTGGAACAATTGCGCGGCGACGACCCGATGCGGCGCACGGCGGCGATGACGCTGCTCGCCAGCCGTGGTCCGGAAGTCCTGCCGGCGGTGCGCGAGGCCACCAAACGCGCCGAGCGGAGCGGCGACCAGCGCGCGCTTGGCCTGCTGGAAGATGTGCGCTGGACAATTCTTGTGCCGGATGCCCTCGAACAACATAGCGGCGCGGTTCGCAATGTGCTCGCACGCGGAAAAAGTTCGGAGCGGCAGGCGGCGGCGGAACGCCTGGGCCGCATCGGACGCGATGCCCTCGGTGCCTTGACCGAACTGGCCGGTGATTCCGACCCGCTGGTGGTGGAGAGCGCGGTTCGCGCGCTGTCGGGCATTGGTGGCAACGCCGCCATTCCCGCGCTGGCCGCGCTGCTCCAGTCGGGAGACAATAATTTGCGAATGACGGCGGCGCAGGCGCTCGGCCACACGAAAAATTCCGCCGCCGTCAAACCGCTGCTGGCCGCGCTGAACGATCCTGATGAAGTCGTCGCCTGCACCGCGCTGTCGGCGCTGGAGGAGACGCAGTCCCGCGAATCGTATCGCCCCGCGTCGGAAAAGACGCCGGAAGAAATCACCGCCGGGTTGAAATTGTGCCTGACTGATCCGCGCTGGCGCGTCCGGGCGGCAGCGGCGGAAATCATCGGCAAATTGAGCGTGGGCACGCTGGCGGATGACTTGAAAAAACGGCTCGACGATCCGGACGGATTTGTCGTGAAGAGCGCGTTGACGGCCTTGGGCAAATTAAATGCCGCGCCGGAGCCGGCCCAACTCGTGGCCTTGAGTCAGCGCCTGCCCAGCCTGCAAGGCGACGCGGTGGGGCTGCTGTTGTCGTCGGAATCGGACGAAACGGTCAAAACCATCACGGAACTTTTTAATTCCGGCACCGTTGAAAACCGGCTGGCGATCCTCAATGTGATGGCGCAAAAGGAAACCTCCGATGAAACGAAATCCGATGAGGAATGGAAACCGCTGCTGACCCAGGCCATCACGGCGGCGGATCCGCGTTTGCGGCGCGGCGCGGCGACGGTCCTGGGCCAGCGTTCGCCGAAGCTGGCGGTGGAACTCGTCGGCCTGCTGCTCGCGGATGAAGACCGGGAAACACGGCTGGCCGCAGTGAATGTGGTGCTGCGGATTCTGGACCGGGACAGCGGCGACTTGTTGAACGCGCGGAATTTCTATTCTTCGTCCTCGACCAAGACCAACAAGCCATTTGCCAACACCGGCCAGTTGGCCGCCTGGCACGCCGCGCTGCGGCAACGCGCGGAACCGGTGCCAAGCCTGACTCTGGCAGCGGCCATTTTTGCGACCGGCGATGGCAAAACCGATTTGCCAATGCTGCTGACCGCATTGGACAAAACGAACCGCGCGACCGGGCAAAGCCGGTTGCAGCAGCAAATGGACACGGTGGCGATCGGGCTGGTCGCACCGAAACTGTCCCTGCCGGAAGGCTTGCCGGTGCTGGAAAAATTGTCGGCCGCGCCGGTCTGGTTTGCGCTGGCCGCGAGCCAAAGCGGACGCTGCAAGCCGGAAGTGGCGGATTATTTAATGGAGCCAGCGCGGTTCAAATCCGCCGTGGAGCGGGCGGACGGTTCGGATTTGTCGGCCGCGCTGGAGCTTCTGGCCGGTTACGACTACGAATACGGCGAACGTCGTAAGTGGTCTTTGTGGGCGGAAACGGATCGGACGAAAGCGGTGGCTCTGGCGCTGGTCGAATCCACCAACGCGGCGTGGCGCGCGGCGGCGGTATTTTCCCTGGGACTGCGCGCTGACCCAACGGCGAATCAAACTATTTTTGAGAAGGCCAGCGCCGATCCGAGTCCGTGGGTTCGGGCGTCGGCCGTCAAGGCGCTGGCCCGAAATCCAAACGATCGTCTGGCCTTGGAACAACATTTGACGCCGCTGTTGAGCGATACCAATCTGGTGGTGGCCACGGCGGCGGCGGTGGCGCTGCTGGAACCGGAAATCCGCCAGGCCGCCGGGCTGGCGGAAGAGATGAATTACTTTCAGTTTGAAACCGTCCGGGGCGGACGCAGCCAGTCTTACGCTCAAAACGACGAACGGCCGCTGACGACTTTGGAAACCAAACCGGCCTATTTGTCGGCGATTCGGGAACGACTGGTTGCCGCGCCGGTGGAATCGTCCGCGGCCTTCGTCCTGCTGCTCGCGCAACATGGCGAGTTCGCCGGCGTGGACCGGCTGGCGGCGCAATGGGCGGCACCAAAATCTGAAAATGAGACCAGCGCGGATGACGCGCTGTTGACGGGCATTGCGCTCAGCCGCGACATCAAGTATTTACCCGCCTTGAGACAGTTGGCGGCGGCCCGGCGCGAAGAGTCGGAGTTGCGAAAAATTTTGCAGGCATTGAAGGGAATGGCGGGGCCGGACGCCCGGCAATTGCGGTTGGAAATCAACAAAAAAATCCGGAACGCAGGCGGAGCTTCAGGCGTTCCAATTGATTAAGAAAGGAAACTGGTTATGTGGAAACAAACGACCGTTGGACTGCTGCTGCTGGTGTTTCTGTGCGGCTGCATCAAGACCAAGGATGAACTCTCGCTCAATGCCGACGGCTCCGGCAAGGTGCGAATCGAAACGCAAAGCAGCCTCCCGCCCGAATTGTCGGCAGGCATGGGCGCGCAGATGGGCGGCCTGGGCGGCGGCAGCATTTATCCGCCCGTCAGCGAGGCCGAGGCGCAGAAGTTTTTTCCCGGAAAAGATTTTACCATCACCGTGAAACAGCAAAAGGCCGACAACGGTGACGTGACGACGGTCATCGAGGCGGAATTCAAAAATATCAATGCGCTGCTGGCCAGTCCATACGGCCGCGCCCACCAACTGCAGGTGAAAATTGCGAACGGCTCGCTGGTGGTGAAAGGCGTCACCGGCATGGAAGCCGCCGCGCGGTATGCCGAGATGAAGGATGACACCGGCACGGGCTTCGGGATGGTTCCCGGCCTCGCCGACCTGCAAAAGAAAAAGGGCGAGATGCGCGCCGAATTTCGCGTGACGCTGCCGAACGGAATCACCACGGCCAACGGCACGAAAGACGGCAAAACCGCCACTTGGATCGTGGAGCGGGCGAAGTGCAAGGATGCCGATGATTTTGCGCGGCAGCTCGGCGCAGTTTCCGAGGTGAGTTGTCCGGCGGATGGCTTGAAAATATCGCCGGTCACGCCGGTGCGGATGGGACTGCTGCCGTTCGCCGAACTGGCTGCCGGCGCCGGCATGGCCGGTGGTGCGTCTGTGGATACAAACCAGATTGCCGCCGCTGCCAAGTTTGTGCCTTACGGATTGTCCGTGACGCGGTCGCTGGATTTGAGCGGAGCCGGCGGCGTGCAGGAAAGCGCGGCCCAGTTGATTGGCGCGGTGGTGATTCCGCAGGAATTCGCGCCGCCGAAATGGGGCGAGCCAAAATTGGAGGAGGCGGTGGATGCCAAGGGCAACAACCTCAAGCCCGCCGAAGAGGGTGAAGCCGGCGGATTTTCGATGCGCTCCCGCTATTCAGGAATGGAAAACGGAGACGACGAAGAGAGCGCCACCAACCGGATTCAGCGGCATGTGGTGACCGTCGCTTTTCGTCCGCCGGATTGGAAGGTCAACGAAATCGCCCGGATCAAAGGCACCGTCAGCCTGCAATACTTTGGCGGTTCGCAAGTGGTGAAGCTGACGAATGCCGTCCCGGCGAAATGGATTGTGGATGCTTCAAAAATGATGGGCGGCGGCGGATTTGACTCGTCGGAAAAGCCGCTGAACAGCGCGGCGCTGGCCGGGCTTGGCCTGACGGTGTCGGTGCAGATGGGCATGATCCAAGGGGGGATGACGATGCTGACGTTGCAGGTGAAAGGTAGCGCGGCGACGCTGACGGACGCGCAGGTGTTCGATGCCGAGGGCAAACCGTGGCCGACGTATTTGCAGCAGCAGGACTTTGGCGGCGGCGACGCGACCTCGTGTCAGTTGATGATTGCCGGCAAGCCGCAGCCGCCCCTGTCGCTCGCGCTTCAGGCCAGCGGCGGCGGCGCCACCGTGGCGGTGCCGATTTTGGTGGAGCATGTCGCCCTTGCAAAATAAAACCCGAAAGGAACTTTTTATGAAATTATTTTTCCAATGGACCCTGGCAGCCATCACGTTGGCGGCGGCGATGACCTGGAACGGAACGGCGGCCGCCCAGTTTTATGGTTATGGCGGCGGCGGAACGGAAATGAATTCAGTGCTGACCATCAAGGCTGACGGAAGTTCCGTGTTCACGACCGAGACGGTCGAGTCGCGGACGATGGCGGAGCAACAGGTGCGGATGATGGAGCAGTATAAAAAAATGCGCGAGGCGACGGAAGCTGGGGAAGAGCCGACGAAGCCTGATTTGACTTCCACCAACGAAACTAAGCCGTTCACGGATGAGGAGCTCGCCAAAAAACTCAACGAGTCCATGAATGAACGTTACGGTGAAAATATGGAGGATTCCGGCCAGAAATACACCGTGGCAATGAAGACAAACACGGTCGTATTCACCTCCACCCGTTCCTTTGCGTCGCTTGAGGAAATGTTGAAAGACAACTATGAAATCTGGATCGCAAGCGGCGTGTCGTTTGAAAATGTCCGGTTCGAAACAGACACAAACGGGCTTCTGAAACTGTCATTGACGTCAACCCCAGGCAGAAACTCTAAGATTGACTGGCGTTCGAGATGGAAATTGAGCGGGGCGAAAACCGAAATGAAAATAATTTTCCCCGGCAAGGTGGTTTCCAGTGGATTTTCAGCCACGGAAGGCAACGCAACTTGGTTTGCCGTGGACAGCAAAAAAGACGAATCTCTTGATGCACTTGCCAAGCTTGTTGATGGCACCACGGTCATCACCGCCGAGGCGGGCGGACTCAAGTTGGACGCGCCGGTGGAATCGAAAAAACTTCTTCGTTCCAGACGGCAACGCGCGGCGGGGGGCGATGAGCTGCCCATCACAGACGCCGGGCCGGGTTTCGTGGCCGAGGCCCAAGGCATCACCACAACAATCACACATGTTTTTCCAGGCGGAGAGGATTATTTCAAACAAAACGGTAATTCCTCGCCGACCGGTGCCGTCGTGAACGCGAAGCTGTTTGCGCCGAAGGGACGCACGCTGCAAACCGTGAGCGACGTGCGTGTGCTCACGGCGGTGGATGACAAGGGCCGCTCCGTCGTGGCGGAACCGGAGGCCGGCGAAGAGATTGAATCTTATCGAAGCTATGGCGGTTCGCCGGATGCCAACTCGATGCCGATCCAGCTTCATTTGCAATTGCCGGCGCCGGATGCGCAGGCAATTGACACGATCGCGGCCGAAGTCGTGGCGACCACAGTTGGCACCTGGAAGGAAATGACGCTGACCAACCTCCAGGAAAATGCGACGAACGAACTCGATTTGGCCACCGTGGTGCCGGGGGCAAAACTGGTCATCGTCAAAAACTCGTCGAAGAACGGCCAGATAAACATACAGGCGCGGCTCAAGGGACCGGGCACCGTTCGGCGTCTGGAGCTTCGCGCAAAAATTCCGGGCAACGACCGCTTCAACAGCAATTCTTCCGAACGAAATTCCAGCACCAAAGGCGGCGAAACCACCCGCACCCTGACCATTCAGGGCTACGGCTATGGCGAGGAAGGCGGTTTGTCGCCGGCGACGGTTGTGCTTATCGTCCGGTATCCGGCAGACCTGCGCCGGGAGCGCGTCAAATTCAATCTTAAAGGACTGGATTTATTATAACGATTCCGTTTACTTTGAAATTGAACCGGCCCCCGCTCCTTTTCTCATCGCCGCCATCAGAAGTTTGCGGCCAGTCGCGAATGGATCTTGGTTGCCCTGGGCGGCCAACCCAGCCGGTGCGGCGGCGAGCTGAAAAGTTTCGAGTTTCTTTTTTAGTTCCTGACCGGGTTGCAAACCGGCCAGAAATTTTTCCCAGGCACGCGCCGGTTCCCCGCCCAGGCCGCTTTGCCACAGGCAATACTGCGTCAACGCATCGCCATCCAGCAGCACGCGCCCAAAATGCGCCGATTGAAACCGGCCGTCGGGCCGGCTCCAATTGGCATAACACAGTGTGGGCAGAGCGCGATGATCTTCCAGACTGGCTTGCCAAACCACCTGTCCATCCTGCCATTTGCCGTTGGCATGATTGGGCGCGCGATCCAGCGCCAGTTTGACGGTCAGGTGATCCGCCTCCCCGCCGGAGCCGTCTAAAAATTCGGCGAACAAGTCGTCCGTCGCATTCAGCGGCTTAGGCGGCTCGAGTTTCGGATTTTTTTTCTTTTCACGCTCCCAGGTCTTGACTTTGGCGCGGTAGAGATCGCTGCGCGCCAGAAATTTCCCCCACGATTGCTCCAGCGTTTTGGCATCATTCAGCACGGTGAATGATTTTGGCAGCGGTTCCGCCGCTGATACCCCCATTTTCTCCGCCGCCCGGCGTTGCACCAAACGCAGCAGCGCGGAATCATCGCCGCCATCAGTAAAAATCGCATACAGCGCCGGCGCATCCGAAAGTTTCAGGTAGCCGCGCTCAAAGAGATACTGGCAAAACCGCGCGGTGAATTCTTCCGACGCGTTCGGGTCGGCCAGGGCGCTGACTTCGCCGGTCCAGAAATACAGGCCGGCATTCTTGAGGTCGCGCCGGAAGTCTTCCTCCAGAAATTTGCGCAGTTTCTGGTAGCCGTGTTCGCGGCCAAACTCAGTCTGTGTCCAGCCGATGACCAGGTCAGTCAGTTGATCCGCCGCGTGAAACCGGCGGGCGGTTTTGCCGGCCAGATCGTCGTTGCCGCGAAAGCGCTCCTGATAAAATCCGGCGGTGCCGAGGCTCGTGGCGAGGTTCGTGTAGGAGCCGACGCCGCCGACGTCAGCGGGCAGCGCGCCCGCAAATTCGCCTTTGGCGACCTGGCGTTGGCCGTCCGGTTTCACTTTGCCCAATGGATAAACGCGCGCGATGGCCGCGAGTTCGTTCGAGGGAAAATCCTGATATTGGGGCACGCCGTTGGAATGGCTGCCGTCGGCCCGGTAAAAAGTCAGCGTGCGTTCAACGCCGCTGGCGGTGGGTTTCAGTTCGACGGTGTAATCGTTATGCGGACAGCCCGTGACCAGCGCACAAAGCAGCGCCAACGACGCGGCCAGCCAGAAACGTTTGGTCACCAGTCGCGGGAATCCTGAAAAATCACGTCCTGTTGGTTTCATGGTCGGAGGCTATGGCTGCGAATCACGGGAATCAAGGAAATCAAAAGTCCCGTGCGTGACGCTTCGTGCGGCTTTTGCCTTTTAATCCGCGCTCAATTCGTGTTTCATCTTCCCGTTTCGATTATGCCCAAACGCACTGACATTCATTCGGTCCTCATCATCGGCGCTGGTCCAATCATCATTGGGCAAGCCTGTGAATTTGACTATTCAGGAACGCAAGCCTGCAAAGCCCTCCGCGAGGAAGGCTACCGCGTCGTCCTCATCAACTCCAATCCGGCTACCATCATGACCGACCCGGAGTTCGCCGACCGCACTTACATCGAGCCCATCACGCCCGAATGCGTGGAGAAAATCATCGTCCGCGAGAAAGAGGAAATGAAACGCCTCGGCGCGAAAGGTAAACTCGTTTTGCTCCCGACGCTCGGTGGGCAGACCGCGCTTAACACCGCGATGTCCCTCCACAAAAACGGCGCGCTCACGCGCCACGACGTGGAAATGATCGGCGCGAAACCCGAGGCCATCCACAAAGGCGAAGACCGTTTCGCGTTCAAGGAATTGATGCTCCAGATCGGCCTCGATGTTCCCATCTCTGGCGTCGCGCACAACCTGGACGAAGCCCGCGACGTTGCGAAAAAGATCGGCAAGTTTCCGCTCATCATCCGGCCCGCATTCACGCTCGGCGGCACGGGCGGCGGCATCGGTTACAATCAGGAAGAGTTTGAAGCCATCGCCAAGAACGGCATCGAACTCTCGCCCGTGAACGAGATCCTCATCGAAGAATCCCTGCTCGGCTGGAAGGAATACGAGATGGAAGTCATGCGCGACAAGGCCGACAACTGCGTCATCATCTGCTCCATCGAGAACTTCGACCCCATGGGCGTCCACACCGGCGACAGCATCACCGTCGCGCCCATCCAGACGCTGACCGACAAGGAATTTCAGATCATGCGCGACCAGAGCTTCGCCGTCATCCGCGCCGTCGGCGTCGAGACCGGCGGCTCGAACATCCAGTTCGGCG
>CAIXPZ010000243.1 GCA_903921455.1 uncultured Verrucomicrobia subdivision 3 bacterium
GAAAGCACGGCGGCCATCAAGACCAAACCGGCGGAGATCGCCTGTGAAATTGACATGCTGCGCTCGCTCAAAAAAACCGGCATCCGCACGCCCGACGGCGACAGCGGCTTCTGGGTGATGGAGCAAAAGGCCGGCAACGTAAACTGGCAAGATGTGAATTCGCTCGTCCGCCCCGGGGTCCTGCGGATGTTCACCTACCAATTGATTTCGCGCGGCGCGAACGCCATCCTGTTTTTCCGCTGGCGCCAGCCGCGTTACGGCACGGAACAATTTCACGGGGCCGTCCTGCCGCACAACCTCGACACCGGCAGCCGCCGGGTTTATGACGAAATCGCGCACATCGGCGAGGAACTCAAGGTGCTGGCGCCCGCGCTCAAGGACACCAAGGTTTCGGCCGAGGTCTGCATTCTTTACTCGCACGACAACGAGTGGCTGCTGTCGCAGCCGAACCAGCCGAACAAGGGCTTCAACCTGCGCGAGCACATCCAACTCATCTACAATTCGCTCCACGAACGCAACATCCTCGTGGACTTTGCGCGGCCGAACGAGGATCTGTCGAAATACAAAATCGTCTTTGCGCCGTCGCTGCACCTGCTTTCCGGCGGCGAGGCCGACCGGCTGAAACTGTTCGTCCAGAACGGCGGCACGCTCATCAGCACGTTCAACACCGGGCTGGTGGATGAAAACAACATCGTTCCCGACACCGGCTTCCCGCATGACCTGACGGATCTGTTCGGCCTCGAAGTGCAGGAATTCGACATGCTGCCGGCGACCGAGGACAATCTGCTCACTTTCAAAGGCGCGTTTCAAACGAGCCATATGCACCCGGCGCGGATCTGGTGCGACCTCATCCAGCCCAAGGGCTGCCAGATACTCGCGACCTTCGGCAAGGATTTTTACGCCGGCAAGCCCGCCATCACGATGAACACCTTCGGCCTGGGCAAGGCGATCTACATCGGCACCCAGAGCCACCAGCATTTTTATCATGACCTCGTCGCGTGGCTGCGCCAGATGAGCGGCTTATTCCCGCTGTTGAAAGTGCCGGAGAACATCGAAGTTTCGATGCGCGAAAAAGAAGGCGCGCGCGTCTATTTCCTGCTCAACCACCAGAACTCCCAGGTGCGCATCCAGTTCTATAAGCCGATGCACGACTTCCTCACCGGCCAGAATATTGTCGGCAACTACGACCTTCCGCCGCACGGCGTGCTGGTCATTGACGAACATCCCGAGGCAGCCAAGTCCGCGAGTTGAAAGCAGAATGAAAGAATGGTGGGCACTGAGGGATTCGAACCCCCGACCTTCTCCGTGTAAAGGAGCAGCGCTACCACTGCGCCAAGCGCCCGACCTTGAAATGAAAAAAGAAAAGTGGTGCCAGCGAGTGGAATCGAACCACTGACCTCGGGCTTATGAGTCCCACGCTCTAACCAACTGAGCTACGCTGGCAACCAAACGGCCGATCATTTTGCGGACATTTTGCCTTCTGTCAAACCGGGAATTTCGCCAGGCTTCCCCCGTGACCAAGCTTCCGCGCACTTTTTACGACCGCGACACCGTGCTCGTCGCACAAGAGCTGCTCGGAAAATGGCTCGTCCATAAGCATCGGGGCGTCGAGCGCATCGGTAAAATTGTCGAGGTCGAGGCCTATCTCGGCGAACACGATCTCGCGGCCCATTCCGCCAAAGGCCTGACCAAACGCACCAAGACCATGTTCGGCCCGCCCGGATTTGCCTACGTTTATTTGATCTACGGCGTGCATCACTGCATGAATGTCGTGACCGAACCCGCCGGCCATGCGTCCGCCGTTCTGCTGCGCGCCCTGGAGCCGGTGAAAAGCCTGACGGGACGCACGCAGGGGCCGGGACTGCTCTGTCGCGCGATGCAAATCGACCGTCGCCTGAACGCACACGATTTATTGAGCGACACCTTGTTTATCGCCGAGCCGGACGCCGGCGAAACCTTTGCCGTCGTCAAGCGCCCGCGCATCGGCGTGGATTACGCGAAGCATTGGGCCAAACGCCGGCTGCGGTTTTACATCAAGGGCAACGCCTTCGTCTCGCGGCCTTAAACTTTTTCGCCGCCGGGAATCTCCTTGCGCGACTGCACGACCAGATCCACCAGCCCGTATTTCTTCGCTTCCTCGGCGCTCATGAAATTATCGCGATCGCAATCCTTCTCCACCTGCGCGACCGTCTGGCCCGTGTGTTTGGAGAGGATTCCATTCAGCGTGTTTTTCAGCTTGAGCATGTGCTTCACGCGGATTTCGACATCGCTGGCCTGACCTTCGGCCCCGCCGAGCACCTGATGGATCATGATGTTGGAATTGGGCAGCGCGAACCGCTTGCCCTTCGTGCCCGCGCACAGCAGCACCGCGCCCATGCTGGCCGCCTGCCCGATGCAATAGGTGTTAATGTCGCACGTCATGTATTGCATGGTGTCGTAGATGGCCAGCCCCGCCGAGACGCTGCCGCCGGGCGAATTGATGTAGAAATGAACATCCTTCTTCGGGTCGGTCATCTGCAGAAACAGCAACTGCGCGACAATGACATTGGCGATCCCATCATCCACCGGCGTGCCGAGAAAAATGATGCGGTCAACCAGCAGCCGCGAAAAAATGTCAAACTGGCGCTCGCCGCGGGCCGTCTGCTCGATGACGGTGGGATACGGAATAATCGAATTTTTCATGGGCAAATAACTACTTCATTTTTGCCGCAAGTAAAGGCGGGAAGTTTTGCGCACAAAGATCAACTCGGCGACATCTGCGCCACCCGCCTTATGAGTGGCAGCCATCCGCCGAAAATGGAAATCTCCGGTGCGTTCGTGAAGTTGACGCGCAATGCGGCGAAAGGTTTTTGCATCGGAAACGAGAGCCCGGTTCATCCGATAGTTGCAACCTGCCGGGCAAAAAACCGATCCCAAACAGCTAAAGCTGTTTGGGATCGGTAAGAAACTACTTGCCAGAATTAAAGTTGATTCAACTTGCCGCTGCCAATGGCGGAGGCGCTGCCGTAAATCGGCAGGAAATCCGATTTTCCGGTTGTGGAATTCGGGGTGATTTCACACTGGCCGCTCAGGTCGGTAGCCTGGGCATTAACATTAATGGTGACTGTGGTGTTGCCCTTGTTCGAGCTCTGACTTCCTTTTGCGCTATAGACGCCGCCGACTTCGAACCAGTTGGCGGAAGCTTCCTGGCTCAAGACCTGATCAAAACCAAACTCCGTGGACGGACTGTCATAAAACGCGATGCCAACAGTGCCATTGCTGGTTGCGGAACCGCCATTATTACCGGGTTTGCTGGTGGAAATAAACTCGCGGTTATCAATCGTCAAAACGGATTCCGCCGTAAGATCGACCCCCAGCGTTTTGGTTTTTGTGTTGTAAACAAAAACATCCCCGTTGGCGACGGAGTTTTGAACTCCAACCACCAAAGTAAGATCCTTGGTGCTAGCATAGAGCGCCGACAAAATTTGCTTGTTGGTTACGGTCGCTTTTTTCAGCTTGCCGTTACTAGCATAGACAACCGTCAATTTGATATTGACGTTGGCGTAAAGACCATTGTTCAACACGATGCCAGCTTGGGCAACAGGCGCGAAACTCATCAGCCCAGCGGCCAATGCGCAGCCCGTAATAATTTTAGTGAATTTCATAGTTTTTTTGATGTTTACCTGTTTGCTTGTGTTTTGTTTTGGCCCGTTTGCCCGACGCCAGTCGGAACCCAAACCAGCCATTAGTTTACTTTTATTAAATGTCACTTACTGTGTCAATATCTTATTTTTTAATCCATTGCATTAATCATCGAAGCCGATCAAGGGGGCACCTTTCATCTCGCGCTTTAACAAACGACGCTCCCGGCCATGCTACGCCGGAGGAACCGTGGGAATAGACCAGTAAAAATAACGCCCCTCTGCCGGGTAGATTATTGAAGCTGCCGGCGAACGCGGTAAGGGGTGTTTACATCGGAAACAAGCGCCGGTTCATCCATTATTTGCAAACTGTCAGGCAAAATAAAAAACCGATCCCAAACAGCTCGCGCCGCTTGGGATCGGTTGATTTGAAATCCAACTCGCAATCAAGGAACCAAAGTAACCACCGGAGCCGTCACCGTGCCGCTGCCGCTGCCAGAAAGGCTGGCGGTTACGGGCAAGGTGTTGGCATCATCCAAATCAACGTCAAAACCCACACCGGCAAGCGCGTCAGCCTTTAGATTGGTCGTCTGGCTGGACTTGCCCTTTTTGTTCGGGGCCGTAAATGTCTCCGTATAGGCATAAACCCCACTAACTTCCATCCAGAAGGCCGAGGCATTCTGGCTCGCGATCTGATCAAATCCCTCACTGAATACCGGGTTGCTGTAAGCACTTACCGTGAGGGTGCCGGCGGAGGTGTATTTTTCCTTGTTTTTGTTACCGGTGGAACTGCTAATAAGGTCGCTGCCGTCCACGAACACATAACCGCCGGTGGTAAGATCCTCGACCACACTGTTTTTGTTGATGACATACACATCGCCGGTGCCGGCGCTACCAATGGAGATGGCCAGTTTGTCACCATTGGTAAAACCAAACGACTTCAAGAACGTCTTGGAATTGACGCTGGCCTGCTTGAGCTTGCCGGTCTTGGAATCAAGGTAGGTAACGACCGCCTTGACATTCAACGGGGTAAACAGGGTATTTTCAATGACCACGCCAGCTTGAGTTTGCGTTGCGACAGTCGCCAGCCCGGCGGCGAGCGCGCAACTGAGAATGATTTTGTTCAGTTTCATTGGATTATATTTTTGTTTGTTGTTTGTTTTGCTTGAGACTTAATGTTCCTGATTTTCAACGGGTTTGCTCTTTTGTCAACTGGCATTTGGAAAATGAATCCAGGGCCATGTTTTGATAAACAACCTGAACCATCCCGGCCCGCCCGTGACAACATTATTGGCCCTGCTGCTTGGCCGCGCGAATTTCGGACATGGAGGGCAGCGACAGGAATTCGATGGCGTCCTGCAACGCTTTCTTCTCGTCGGGGTCGGTCGTGTTGGCCGCCGCTTCCTTCAACACCGGAACCGCATCGTGACCGCCGAACTGAATGGCCGCCTCCACCGCCGCCGACCGGACTTGTTTATCGGGATTCGCCAGCTCGGTCAGGATGGCTTTGAGCGATTGCGGGTCGTCATTGGCCTGCAATTCCTGAAGCCTGTCTATGGTAGCCTGCACAGCGGCGGCGTGCACCGCATTGGTATCCGCCACTTCCGCCACGACAGGAGCTGGATTGGTGGCGACGGGCGGCACGGCGACCGGAACCGTCAGGACTTTGGCAGGAGCGGGCGGAACCGGGCGGGTGGCGACCACCGGATTGCTGACCGGTGCCGTTGGCGTAGGGGTGGCGACCGGCGCCTCGGTCAACACCGGAGCCGGCTGACGTTTTAACAAAAAGATACCAGCAATCACCACCAAGCCAGCCAGCAGAACGACAATGACAATTTTAGGTCTCATAGTTTCCAGACATCGTTAAATAAAAAACCGGTTCAAAACAGCTTAAAGCCATTTTGAACCGGTTGTGAGCGCTGTCAAAACTTATCAGTCAATCGACGTTAGGGCCGGCGACGGGGAGATACGGAATAATAGATTTTTCATGGGTGGAACCGCTATATTTTTCCGCAAGCAACGGCGGGAAGGGCGCACATAACCCACTCGCCAACCCAATTGCTTCGGTAGCCAGACTATAGCTATGGCTGGCCGGTTCTTTGCTGCTGAGCGGCCAGCCTTTTCTGGGCCATCACTTCGGTGTAGGTGGGCAGCTTAAGGAATTCCACCGCGTCCAGCAGTTCCTGCTTCTCTTGAGGATTCGACGTCTGAGCAGCTAATTCCGCCAAAACGGGGATAGCTGCACGGTCTCGAAACTGGGTGGTGGCTTCGATGGCGGCATGGCGGATGTCCCGGTTGGTATTGATCAACTCACCAAGTATTTCCCGCAGTGATTCAGCATCATAATTGGCCTGCAATTCTTCCAGACGATTAATCTTGGCTTGAACAGCAGCAGCTTCGGCGTTAACGGCCACGGCAGCAACCGGAGCCGTATTGGTGGGCTCACTCGGGGCAACCTCAATCTTAACGGGCGCGGGGGTGGCAACCGGTGCGACAACCGAAGGAGTAACCGGCTGGGGCAAAACCGTTGGACTGACCTTGGCGGGCGGAGCAACTGGGGCACTGGCAGCAGCAACCTCCGCTGGCGGACGACTGCCAGCAGGTTTTAGAAAATAAATTGCGGCCACCCCGGCCAAGCCAAGCAACAACACGGTGATGACAACTTTAGGTCTCATTTTAGAAATTTTGTGGTGAGCGGTTGAAAAATAAAAGAAAAAACCGATCCAAAATAGCCCGGTGCTATCTTGGATCGGTTTGAAACGTTAAGTCAGATTAATCTATTAGTCTACAATCTTGCCACTGCCCGAAGCGGAAACGCTGCCGCTAGCGGGGAGGTAGTCGTAGTAGCTCTCACCATCGTAGCTAAACGTCTCGCCAGCCAGGCCATTGGCAGTCAACGAATAGTTGTAGTTGTAGTCATAATTTTTATTGTTATACTGGTAGTTATAGCTGTCAGAATACACACCGTAAAGGTTGAGCGCATCATAGCCGTAGTCAGTATAGTTGTAGAAATAAAAGTCGGAATAGCCTTTGTAGGTGTATTTTTGGGTATTCTTCGTTTCGTTATAGGTGGAAACGTAGTCATTCAGTGTGACATCCACATATCCACCTTCCGTCAGATCGTAATCAACAAACCAATCCTTGCCATCCTTGTAGATCACGTAAACATCCTGCCCCGGCCCCATGGCCAATTTAGCACCTTTGAAATCTTCACCGGAAGCGGTCAAGATGTCCTTGTTGCTAAAGCTCATCTTTTTATATTTGCCGTTATCCACGTAGGTAACAGTCGCCTTCGCGTTGAAGGCAGAGTAAAGTGAGTTACCAATCACAGTGCCGGCCTGGGACTGAGCTGCGAAAGCCATCAGCCCGGCGGCCAATGCGCAACCCGTAATGATTTTATTGAGTTTCATAGTTTTCCTTGTTTGTTGTTTTTCTTGTTTTTTTCCCGTTGGTTTTCGTATCCATTTCAGCTTAAACACTGAACGTGAAACGATTTTTATGCCGCATGCCATTTTTTGTCAAATGAAAATTAATAATAATTCATAAATCTATTCTACTTCTGGTTTACCCGTTAACCCCATGCTTGCAACCACCTTCCGCCGGATGCTAGCTTGGTCCCCGGCAACCGGATTCACCACCAGACAATGACCGGCCGGAGTTCCGGCTCATCCATACCTGAAACTAATGATATGAAAAAAAACGCCACCGCCAGTCTCCAGGATCGTTTCGTCATCATCATGGCCGGCGGCCGCGGCGAGCGTTTCTGGCCGCTGAGCCGGGAGAAGATGCCCAAGCAATTGCTCACGCTGTTCGGCAAGCGCTCTTTTCTCCAGCAGGCCGTGGACAATGTCCTGCCGCTCGTGCCGGTGAAAAACATTTTCATCATCACCAACACCGCCCAAGTGGCCGAGGTGCGGAAGCAGTTGCCGAAATTGCCGAAAGACAACGTCGTCGCCGAACCCATGGGCCGCGACACCTGCGCCGCGGTCACCCTTGGCGCGGCCCTGGTCGGCGCGCGCTCGACCACCGGGGTAATGGCCGTGCTGCCGGCGGACCACGTCATCCCCGACGCGAAAAAGTTTCAGCAGATTCTCAGCGACGCCTTTGATGTCGCCGCGCAGGGTCAGGCCATCGTGACCATCGGCATCAAGCCGACCGAGCCGGCCACGGGCTACGGCTACATCCACACCGGCGCGGAACTCCCGACGCCGCCCGGCGCCAAGAAGACCAAGACGATTTTCTACAAGGCCGAGCGCTTCGTGGAAAAACCCGATTTCGAGACCGCGCTGGAATACGTCAACAGCGGCCAGTATCGCTGGAACGCCGGGATGTTCGTCTGGAGTTTCATCACCGTCACCAACGGCCTGCAGGCGCATCAGCCGGAAATGTTCGCCGCCTGCCAGCGCTGGTTCAAGGTCGCGGCCAATCCCGCCAAGCTCGCCCGGGTGCTGGCCAAGGAATATCCCGACATCAAGAAAGTCTCCATCGATTACGCACTGCTGGAGAAGGCGCAGAACGTCATCGTGGCCGACGGCGCGTTTGAATGGGACGATCTCGGCGCCTGGCCCGCGCTGGCGCGGCACGTCAAGCAGGATGCCGAGGGCAATGCCGCCGTGGCGGACTTCCTGCACGTGGACGCCGCGCGGAACATCATTTACGACGCCCGCTCCAAGGACCGCCGCACGCCCATCTGCGTGGTTGGCCTGCGCGACTCGATTCTGGTGCAGACGGACGACGCCGTGCTGCTCGCCCACAAATCCCAGGCGCAGAAAATCAAGGAGCTGGTCAAACTGCTCGCCGCGGATCCGCGCTTGAAGAAGCTCGTGTAAGCTGGTGTGAGCATGGATGACCGGCGGAAGAAACTAATAAAAGCCGCGCTTGTTTTATCGGCTGTCCTTTGTGCATTTGTCTTTGTCATTATCCCTAACTTCGTCCGCACTGGCGGGGTGGACCAAGCCGCTTGGTGTAGAATCAATTTACGCCAACTGGATGCAGCAGTTGAACAATGGGCTTTTGAAAACAAATTAACCAACGGAACCCTCATTCAAACGAACGCAATTATCCGCTACCTAGCTCACGGCGAAATTCCCAAATGCCCAATAGGAGGCGCATACATTTTGACCAAAGTTGGCGCTGCACCAATTTGCTCCAAGCCGATGAGCGAACACCGGTTGACTCACTGACCGATTGTTTAGATTGTTTATGTTATGAATTCCGTGGTGATCTACACTGATGGCGGCTGCGAGGGCAATCCCGGCCCCGGCGGCTGGGGCGCGGTGGTGCGCCACGGCGAATCCGTGCGCGAACTCGCCGGCGGCGAACCCGCCACCACGAACAATCGCATGGAACTCCGGGCGGCCATCGAGGCGCTGGCCTCCCTCACCGAGCGCAGCGAGGTCTGTCTCTACACCGATTCGCAGTATGTGCGGAACGGCATCACCCAATGGATCCGGGGCTGGAAGCGCAAGGGCTGGGTGACGGCCGCCAAGGCGCCAGTCAAGAATGTGGACCTGTGGCAGCGCCTCGACCAGCTGGCCGGGCAGCATCAGGTCAACTGGAAATGGGTCAAGGGCCACGCCGGTCATGCGGACAACGAACGCTGCGACGGTTTGGCCGGCCGCGAAATCGCCCAGCTCAAGCAACACCATTCCCAAGCCGACCGGCAGGCGGCGCTGCACGCGTTTCAGCATCCCGAGGCCGGCCGGGTTCCGGCCGCGCCGGTTCCTGTCCCGCCCGCCGCGCCCGCCGAAACCCGCACGCTCCAGCAGGCCAGCTGGTTTTAGGGCGAACCCGCCCCGCCGGCGGCGCTCCATTTTGCCCGCCGCAAGGCTTGACCTTTGGCCGCAAATCTCCATTATACGCAACCCGGCGTTTCCGCCGCTTTCCCGTTCGCGCCCGTTGTCGCGTCTGGTATATTGAGCGACGTGAGCGCACCGGTATTTTACGATATGTTACACATCCGCAACATCGCCATCATCGCGCACGTCGATCATGGCAAGACCACGCTCGTTGATTGTCTCCTGAAGCAGTCCGGCACCTTCCGCGCCAACCAGCACGAATCGTCCGAGGAACGCCTGATGGACTCGATGGACCTCGAAAAGGAAAAGGGCATCACCATCCGCGCCAAAAACGCCGCGTTCAAATACAAGGATTACAGCATCAACATCGTGGACACGCCCGGACACGCCGACTTCGGCGGCGAGGTGGAACGCATCATGAACATGATCGACGGCGTGCTGCTCGTGGTGGATTCCTCGGAAGGCCCGCAGGCGCAAACCCGCTTCGTGCTGCGCAAAGCGCTCGAGGCCGGCGCCAAGCCGATCGTCGTCATCAACAAGATCGACCGCGAGAACGCCAATCCCAAGAAAGTCCTCGACCTCGTGTTCGAACTCTTCATGTCGCTCAATGCGACGGATGAGCAGCTCGATTTCCCCTTCATTTACGCGTCCGCCAAGGCCGGTTACGCCAAGACGGAACTCGAGCACGTCAGCGGCACGATGGAGCCGCTGTTCGATGCCATCGTCAAGCACATCCCGCCGCCGCGCGCCAAGGCCGGGGACGGCTTCCAGGTGCTCGTCGCGAACCTCGATTACAACGATTACGTCGGCCGGATCGCGTTCGGCAAGATTGTCGAAGGCAAAGTGAAAGTCGGCGACCCCGCCATCTGCCGCCACGGCGACGGCCGCATCACCAAGGGCAAGATCACGATGATCTACCATTTCGAAGGCATGAAGCGCATCGAGATCGGCGAAGCCCACGCCGGCGACATCGTCGGCCTCGCGGGTTTCGAGGACGTGTTCATCGGCGAAACGATTTGCGACAGCGAAGCGCGCACCGCCCTGCCCTACATTCCGATTGATCCCCCGACCATTCAGATGGAATTCGCCGTCAATGACGGCCCGCTCGCCGGCCAGGACGGCAAGCTCGTCACCGCGCGCCACATCTGGGACCGCCTGGTGAAGGAGATCCGCACCAATGTGGCCCTCCGCATCAAGCAGACCAGCGACCCCAAGGTGTTCGCCGTCTCCGGCCGCGGCGAAATGCAGATCGCCATCCTCGTGGAGCAGATGCGCCGCGAAGGCTACGAAGTCCTCGTGTCCCGCCCCGAAGTGCTCTGGAAGAAAGCCGCCGACGGCACGCTCTCCGAGCCCATTGAAAAACTGTTCGTGGAAATCCCCAGCGAAAACCTCGGGGCCATCATGGAAAACCTGTCCAACCGCAAGGCGCAGATCACGAATATGAACCACGTGGGCAACCAGGTCTCCGTCGAGGCCCTCGTGCCCATGCGCGGTTTGATCGGCTTTGAAACCGATCTCGTGAACCAGACCAAGGGGATGGGCGTGATGAGCCATTTGTTCCACGAATACGGTCCGGACTGCGGCGAGATCGCCGCGCGCAAGAACGGTTCCCTCGTCTCCATGGATGCCGGCGAAGCCACCAGCTACGCCCTCAACATGGTGCAGGAACGCGGCCGCCTCATGATCGAGGCCGGCGACGCCGTTTACGTGGGCATGATCGTCGGCGAAAACGCCCGCGAGAATGACATCCCCGTGAATCCCGTGAAGGAAAAGCGCCTCACCAACATGCGCTCGCAGGGCGACGGCAAAGGTATCGCCCTCTCGCCGCCTATGAAGCTTTCCCTCGAACGCGCCTTGGAATACATCGACGTGGACGAATTTGTGGAAGCCACGCCCAAGAATCTGCGCCTGCGCAAGAAAGTGTTGGACGAAGCCCTGCGCCGCCGCACCGAGAAATCCCGCATCATCAAGTTCGTGCAGGAATAACCCGCCCTCTTTCACCGCCCGGCCGGATGCGAATCCGCCGGGCGTTTTGCTTTTCCGGCAGGCCTGGCGCCCGGCCAACGGCCGGAGGCCGTTCAGGATTTGACGGGCGGCATGCCGAGGTAATCCATGCCCACGAGGCAGACGTCGTCGTCAAAGGCGCCGTTGACGGCAAAGCCGCGGATGACGGTGAGGAGTTCGTCGAACAAAATCCCGGGCGGATGGGCGAGCAGGTTTTTCACGTCCAGCGTCAGCCGTTCCTGCGAATATAATTCCTCATCCTGCCCCTGCACCTCGTAAAGCCCGTCGGTGAACAGCATCAGGAAATCGCCGGGCGCCAGCGCCGTTTCGCTGGTGGTGTAGGGCGGATCTTCAAACAGGCCGAGCGCGGGCTGGCCGCGGCCGGAGGCATTGGCCAGGGCGTCCACCTGATTGAGGGAGCGCCGGATGACGAGCGGCTTGGGATGACCGGCATTGGCGTAGCGGAGCTGGCCGGTCCGGCAGTCGGCCACGGCGTAAAACGCGGTGGTGAGCATGGGCGAGCCGGTGTTCTTGAGGATGCAGCAGAGATCGTAGTTGAGCTTGCGCAGGAATTCGCCGGGATCGCGCGCCAGCGGCTTCAATTCCTCCGCCAGCGCCCGGATCATGGCCGTGACCAGCGCGGCGCGGACGCCGTGGCCGGTGACATCGCAGATCAACACCCCGACCTCGGTCCCAGAGATGGCGGAGACGCTGAAGAAATCGCCGCTGACGGATTCCGCCGGCTCGTAGCGGTGGACGAACTGGAAGGCGCTGACCTCGGGCGCGACGCCGGCGGGAAAAACGGGGTAGGACTGCGGCAGCATGGTGAGCTGGATTTCGCGCGCGGTGCGGAGGTTGTCCTCCATGACGGCGTTCTTGGTGCGCAATTCCTCGCGGCTGCGGGAAAGTTCCCCGGTGGCGCGGCGGATCTGTTCCTCGGCGCGCTTGCGGTCGGTGATGTCCTCGACGGTGCCCTCGTAGTAAAGCAGTTTGCCCTGGGCATCGCGGACGGCGCGGCAGTTCTCGGCGATCCAGATGATGGTGCCGTCCTTGCGGTAGATGCGGGATTCGAAGCCGCTCAAGGTGTCGTGCTCCTGCATGAGGTGGACGAATTCCTCGCGGCGGCCGTGCTCGACGTAGAGGCTGCCGGCGATGTCCTTGATGCTGGCCATGAGTTCCACGGGGGATTCGTAGCCGTAAATCTTGGCGAGGGCGATGTTCGCGAGGAGATAATGGCCGTTGACCGTGGTGCGGAAGATGCCTTCCACCAGGTGGTCGAAGAGGCCGTAATAATTCTCCTTTTCCTCAATCAGCGCCAGCCGCTCCTGATGGCGGGCGATAGAGCAATAGATGGCGTGCCGCAGCGAGGCCGCGGAGAGCTGGTCGCGCCCGAGGAAATCCTGCGCGCCGCTGAACACGGCCTCGGCCAGAAACTCCTCGTTCTCGCTCGGCCCGATGACGAGGACGGGCTGGCGCGGCGCCTGGGTGGTGAGGGAGGTGATCTGAAACAGGGCGGCGGTGTTGGCCGCGGCGATCTCGAACAGGATGACGTGGAAATTATTGGTGGCCACCATCGCCAGCCCGGCGTCGGCGGCCGGCTCCACGGTGACCTCCACTTCCCTGGCGGCGCACAGCAGCAATTCGCCGATGTGGCGTGCCATCGCCGCATCACCGCTGATCAACAGGATTTTCAGAGGACTGTTTTCCATGCCGTTACCAACCCGCTGAAAATACCCTTTCCGCGCCCGCCCGCAAGCGTGTTGCGCAGAGGGGGCTTCAATTTGGTCTTGCCAAACGCGGGGGTTTGGGTTTGAAATGCCATCAGTCATAAAGCCCGCTTGGAAACCATTAACCACATGTGAATCCTTCTTATGAAAACTCCCGCTGAAATCCGCAACTTCGCCATCGTCGGCCACGCCTCGGCCGGGAAAACCCTGTTGAGCGAGGCGATGCTGCGCTGCGCCGGAATCATCTCGCGCCTGGGCAGCATCGCCGACGGCACCACCGTGTCCGATTATCACGTCAGCGAAAAGCAGCGGCAGATCTCCGTGTCCGCCACGCTGATGCATGCCGAGTGGGCGGGGAAGAAGTTCAACCTCATCGACACACCCGGCTACCTCGACTTCATCAGCGAGGGCCTCGGCGCCTTGCGCGTCGGGGATTTCGCGCTGGTCGTCGTCCACGCGCAACACGGCCTCGGGGTCGGCACCGACCGCGTGTGGAACTACGCCACCGGCTACGGCATCCCGAAGATGATCGTGGTCAATGCGCTCGACCGCGAGAACGTGGATTTTGAGGCCGTGCTGAAATCGGCCCAGGAACATTTCGGGCGGCATGTCTTTCCTTTGAGCGTGCCGGTGAACGCCGGCCCCGGCTTCAACCGCACGCTCGACGTATTGCGCAACGAGATCGTCACCTACGCCACCGACGGCTCCGGCAAATACACCGAGGAACCCGCCACCGGCGAACTCGGCGAGCGCGTCAAGCGACTGCACAACGAGCTGATCGAGCACATCGCCGAATCCGACGACACGCTGATGAGCAAATATTTCGAGCAGGGCGGGTTGTCCGAGGAGGAATTCCGCGCCGGCATCCACGCGGCGGTGCAGAAGGAATTGTTCATCCCGCTCTTCGCCGCCTCGGCGCAGAAAAACATCGGCGTCGCGCGCCTGATGGATTTCATCGCCAAATACGGCTCGTCGCCGGCGGACCGCAAGAACGTCCCGGCGATCGACGCCAACGGCAACGCCACCGAGGTCGTCCTCGACAACCCCGAGACCGTGGCCTACGTCTTCAAACACATGACCGAGGCGCAGTTCGGCGAGCTGTCGTTCTTCCGCGTCTATTCGGGCTCGGTGACGACGGGCGCGGATCTGTTCAACCGCGATCGCAAGATCACCGAGCGCGTCGGGCAGATTTTCCTGCTCAACGGCCAGACCCGCGAAGCCGTCCATTCGCTCGGCGCGGGCGACATCGGCGCGGTGGTGAAGCTCAAGGACACGCACACCGGCAACACCCTCTGCACGCCGAAGCATCCGGTGACGCTGCCCAAGGTGGTTTATCCCAAGCCGAACATCCACGCCGCGCTCATCGCCAAGGTGAAGGGCGAGGAAGATAAAATCGCCACCGGCCTCGCCGCCTTGCACGAGGAAGACCCGACGTTCCTTTACTACGTGGACGGCGAGTTGCATCAGACCATCATCTCCGCGCAGGGCGAACTGCATCTGGAAGTCGTCGCCGACCGTTTGCGCCGCCGCCACAACGTCCATGTGGAACTCGCCGAACCGCGCGTCAAATATCGCGAGACCATCAAGGCTAAGGGCGAATCCAAATATCGTCACAAGAAACAGACGGGCGGCGCGGGCCAGTTCGCCGAGGTCTGGATGCGCATCGAGCCCAAGCCGCGTGACTCGGGCGTGGAGTTCACCCAGTCGCTCGTCGGGCAGAACGTGGACCGCAATTTCGTGCCGTCCGTCGAAAAAGGCGTGCAGCAGGTTTGCACCGAAGGCGTGCTGGCCGGCTGCCGGGTGACGGATGTGAAGATCGATTTCTACGACGGCAAGATGCATCCGGTGGACTCAAAGGACATCGCGTTCCAGATCGCCGGCTACTTCGCGTTCAAGGAAGCGTTTGCCGCCGCCAAGCCGCTGCTGCTGGAGCCGATCGAGACGGTCGAGATACAGGTGCCGGAAGCCTTCATGGGCAAGGTCATGGGCGACCTCTCCTCGCGGCGCGGCAAGATTTTAGGCATCGAGGCCGAAGGCGCGTTTCAGGTCATCAAGGCCAGCGTGCCAACGGCGGAGCTGTATCATTACTCCAGCACGCTGCGTTCGCTGACGGGGGGCGCGGGCGTCCACACCGAGACCTTCAGCCACTACGAAGAGATGCCGCGCGACGCGGCGGAAAAAGTCATCGCCGAAGCCGCGAAACAAAAAGCGAACCACGACAATCATAATTCGCACTGAACGCCTAAAGCGGGCACCCGGCCAGCGATCAGGTCGCGGCCAGATGAAGGTCCCGCTGAAGATAAAAGCGTTTCCGGCGATTCGGCATCGCCTGCGCCCAACTTCCGTCGCGGCGCCGCGCCGCTGATTGCCGGTCAGCGGACCACCGCCGCCTCGTGCTTCTGCACGGTGCGATACAGCGCGTCCTTGAGCTTGGCGCGCTTGAATTTCATTTCGTCAATCTGCTGGTCGGTGGCGTATTCCACCTCCTCCTCGATGCGGCAGATTTCGTCGTCCAGCTGGTGATACTCCTCGAACGCCGCGCGGAACTGGCTATCCGCCAGCTTGAGCGAGCGGATGGTTTCGCGATGCGCCGGGAACTCTTTTACGAACGGGTGATGCAGGTCCATGGGAAGTCCTCCAGGTTGAGGTTGCAGGTTGACCGGCAGCGCCGGAGATCGGCGTGGCCGGGTGGTCGGTGTGCTGACGGTTCGCTGCTCATGACCAAGGTCAATTAAGCGCAGGTCCGCTTAAATTGCCAGTCCTTTTTTGAAGATTTCTAATTCGCGTTTGGCCGCACTGCCGCCTTTCCAAGTCGGCCGGGATGAATTACCTTCCCGCACTCTCGAACCATGCCCAGTGTTTACATCAAAACCTACGGCTGCCAGATGAACGAGCGCGACAGCGAGGCCGTCGCCGCGCAGCTCGTGGCCAAGGGCTATTCGCTCGCCAAATCCGAGGCGCTGGCGGACGTGGTGCTGCTCAACACCTGCAGCGTGCGCGACCTCGCCGAGCAGAAGGCCATCAACAAGATGAAGAATCTCATCGGCACGGCGCGCAAGGAAAACCCGGGGCAGATCGTGGGCTTCATGGGCTGCATGGCCCAGAGTCGCGGGCAGGAGCTGATTGATAAACTGCCGGACGTGGATCTGGTGCTCGGCACGCAAAAATTTCATCGCGCGGCGGAATACATTGATGACCTGCTCGCCGGCAAACGCGAACGCATCGTGGACGTGGCCGCCGAGGCGAAAAGCGAGGCGACCATCCGCGAGCACCTGCTCAACGGCAGCGCGAAAACTTCCGTCAGCGCGTTCGTCAGCATCATGCAGGGCTGCAACCAGCATTGCACCTTCTGCATCGTGCCCAGCACGCGGGGCGAGGAACGCAGCCGCACGATTCCCGACATCGTCGCCGAATGCCGCGAACTCGTCGCGCGCGGCGTGCGGGAAATCACCCTGCTCGGCCAGATCGTCACCAGCTTCGGCAAGCGCGACTATCCGCTGCTCGACGGCAAATCCGCTTTCGTCCAACTGCTCGACGCCGTGCACGCGATCGACGGCCTCGAACGCATCCGCTTCACCTCGCCGCATCCGAAAGGCTATGGCGACGACCTCGTGGCAGCCTACGCCCGCCTGCCGAAACTCTGCGAGAGCGCGCACATTCCGCTCCAAAGCGGCAGCGACCGCCTGCTCAAGCTGATGCACCGCGGCTACACGCGGGAGAGATTTCTCGGCATCGTCGAGAAACTGCGCCGCGCCAAGCCGGGCATCGGCATCACCACGGACATCATCGTCGGCTTTCCCGGCGAGACCGAGGAAGACTTCGAGCAGACGCTGTCCCTCTGCCGCGAAGTGCAGTTCGACAACGCCTACATCTTCAAATACTCGCCGCGCCGCGAGACGCCGGCCGCCGAAATGCCGGATCAGGTGCCGCAAGCCATCCGCGAAGAGCGCAACGAGCGCCTGTTGAACCTCGTCAACGAAATCGCCGCGCACAAATACGACGCTTTCATCGGGCGGCAGGTGGAAATCCTCGTGGAAGGCCCGAGCAAGAAAAACGCGGCCCGCTACACCGGGCGGACGCGGTGCAATCGCATCGTGCTCTTCGACGGCAGCGCCCGCCATCAGGGACAACTCATGGATGTGAAAATCGAGCGCACCGGCTCCTTCACGCTCTACGGCGACCCGGCCGTGGTGAATTTGTAGTCGTCAGGGCAACAATCTGACTCGATAAAAACGTTGCGTTGAATTCAACGATCTATCGGTAAATGAAGCTGAATTGGAAGGGGTGCTGACATTCGTGGCTAGACTTGACCAACTCGTAGAAACCAGACTCGCCTTGTATTCGACATTGTAAACAGCGTTCGTGAATGAAGCCCATGAAATTGCCATTCCGTCATTGGTTGGGTTGATCGAATTGAAAACAGGCGGTTGCACGAGACGGAATGTGCTACCCAAACTTCCGTCAGGCAATTGGCTGGCTTGAATATCAACCATGGCACCATACAGATTGCCATCACTGCCCAAAATCATGTCGGTGCGCGGATGTATGCCGTTTGTTCCGTTCAGATAAACCAGAGTGGTGAGCAATCCGTTGGTCGTAATCCGAAACAATGTTCCGAAGTGAGTGGCGTCATTTGTCCCAATCCACGTAGTTGAGCCATATAAATTTCCATCTGTGCCCAGAGTCAAACCGCTTGAAGGATTTCCACCGTTGGTGCCATTGAAAAATAAAAGGGTTGTTAAAACCCCGTTGGTGGTGATTTGGAACACCGTCCCGTTGCCGGTTAAAACATTTGCGCCGTTGTAACCAATCCCGCCATTTCGGGTCGTGCCATAAAAGTTTTTGTCCAGGCCTTCGGTCAAGCCAGCCAGTGGCGTGCTGCCATTGGTGCCATTAAAGTATGCCAGCGTGGTTAAAACACCATTGGTGGTGATTTGGAACAATGTTCCATTGCCACTATTTATTCCTCCTGTGTATTTATTGCCTCCAAATTCGGTAGCGCCATAGAAATTGCCATCATCTCCCAAGGTCAGGCCAGCAAACAAGAAACAACCATTTGTGCCATTGAAATAATTAAGCACATTGAAAACACCATTCGTCGAGTATCTGAAAACCGTTCCATTTCCACTTTGCGGACCTGTGAAACCATTGCCGCCATAAACAGTCGTCCCGTAGAAATTGCCATCATTTCCTAAAACCAAACGACCTACAGGCCAAGTGCCATTTGTGCCTTTAAATAAAAAAAGTGAAGTAAAAACCCCGTTGGTCGTAATCTTAAAAATCGTCCCGTTGACGCTAAAAATAGAATCATTAGCCCCCAAGTAATTGCTCCCACCATTTCTAGTTACACCATACAAACAGCCATCATTTCCCAAAACCAAGCCACCCGATGGAATGTTACCATTCGTGCCATTGAAGGAAAAAATGCGGGTCAACGCACCGGCTTTTGTAAGCCTAAAAATTGTTCCATTGCCTGAAACCAGTCCCGCGTAATTGCTACCACCTCGAGCCGTGCCATAAAAACTGCCGTCACTTGCTTCAACCAATCCACCGCTGGGCTGCTGAGGCGGAGCATTGATGCTTGCTGCGTTGGTGGCCGGAAATTCGCAGAGGGCTTGCAGAACAAATTCCGCCTCTGCATTTTGACTCAAAAACAAGAAGCAGACAGCATAAACAAAAATTGCAGGTTTCACCATATCCTGGCGGGATGCTGCTTTTCTCCTGATTTAGTTGCAAGACATAATTAACTTTTACTCATCTTGCCAATTGCGGTAAATCGTTGCCAACCAGCGCGGCGCGGGCAAAATGACGGCATGAATTTCCACGGCAAAATCATCATGCTGGGATTGATCCTGTTCGGTCATTCCCTTTGGGCGCAGTCGCCGGCCCCGGCTTCACTCGCTTACGTGCTGCAAGCCGATTCGCTCGCCAAGACCAAAACCGCCGCGATCACCAAACTCGCCGCGTCCGGCCGCGATTGGATGGTGCTCGACGCGAGTTTCAGCAGCGACACGCCGTGGACGGCGGCAGATCTGGCCGCCATCCGCGCCGGCCACCCCGGGCGCAAGGTGGTCGCCTACCTTTCCATCGGCGAGGCGGAGGATTATCGCGCGTATTGGAATCCGGCGTGGGATGCCAACCACAACGGCAAGCCGGATGCCGGCGCACCCGCGTGGCTGCTCGGGCAGAATCCGCAGTGGAAGGGCAATTACCGCGTCAAATATTGGAACGCCGACTGGCAGGCCATCATTCTCAATGTCGAAGAGCAAATCCTGGCCGCAGGCTTTGACGGCGTCTATCTCGACATCGTGGATGGGTTCGAAACCTTCGAGCAGGACGGGAAAAATTTCATCGATAACCGGATCAACCCGGAGACCGGGCAAAGCTACCGGCGCGACATGGTGGATTGGGTGAAAACCGTCGCCGCCCGCGCCCGCACTTTGAATCCGGACGCGCTCGTCATCCCGCAGAACGGGGTGCAACTGCTGGTCAACGCGGATTTCATTGAGGCGATCGACGCGGTCGGGGTGGAAGATCTATTCGCCAACGGCGACAAGCTGCAGAAACCCGCCGACACGCAATACATTTTGGAGTTTCTGGCCCCCCTCGCCCCCGCCAACAAGCCGGTGCTGGACATCGAGTATGCCAAGCGCAAGCAGACCCAGACGCGCATCCGCGCCGCGGCGGCGCAAAATGGGTTCGTCGGGCTGGTGACCGACCGGCAATTGAAAACCCTGGGCACTTCCGGGACAAATCCCTAAGCCCCGGCAAAAGCGTTGCCATTCTCACCGGCGCGGGCAAAATGACGGCATGAATTTCCGCGACAAACTCATCGCGTGGGACCAGTTGCCGGCGTGGCGAAAGCAGATTCGCGCCCGCGGCAAGAAGCTCGTCGTCACCAACGGCTGCTTTGACCTCCTGCACCTCGGCCATGTCACCTATCTGGAGAACGCCCGCAATTTCGGCGACGCCCTGCTCCTCGGCGTCAATAGCGATGCCGCCGTGCGCGGCTTGAAAGGCCCGGGCCGGCCCGTGAATTCCGAGACCGACCGCGCCCTGGTGCTGGCCGCGCTGCAAAGCGTGGACGGCGTCTGCATCTTCACCGATACGACGGCCACGAAATTCCTCGCCGCCGCGCAGCCGGACATTTACGTCAAGGGCGGCGACTACACGCTGGAAACGTTGAATCAAGACGAACGGCGCGCCGTCGAATCGGCGGGCGGAACGATTATGCTGGTGCCGTTCGTCCCCGGCAAATCCACGACGGGCCTGCTGGAAAAGATTACGCGGCTGTGAAGATTCTCGTCATCTCGCTTGCGGGCATCGGCGACACGCTGATCGCCACGCCGCTGCTCCACGAACTGCGCGCCAACTTTCCCGCCGCAACGATTGACGCGCTGGTGATGTGGCCCGGCGCGAAAGATTTGCTGGAACACAATCCACACGTCAACCGCGTGTTCCAGAAAAATCTCATCAAGGGCGGCACGCTGGAGGCGGTGCGCTTTCTAACAGCGCTGCGGCGCGAGGGCTACCAACTCTCCATCAACACGCATCCGCAAAGCCGCATCCACTACCGGCTGGCAGCGTGGCTGGCGGGCGCAAAAACCCGCGTGAGCCACGAATACGAATGTTTCAACTGGCTGGACCGCCGGCTCGTCACCGGCACGCTGCCGCAGGATTACTCGATTCACGCGGCGGAAAACAACCTGGCGGTGCTCCCGCTGATCGGCGCGCAGAAAAAACTGCCAACGCATGAGCTGGAGCTGTTCCTGACGCCGGCGGAGGAAAAATGGGCGGACGATTTTCTGGCGGGCGCCGGTCTGGCCGGCAAAAAATGGCTGGGCATCCACGTCGGTTCCGGCGGCACCAAGAATCTGGCCCTGCGCCGCTGGCCGCTGGAAAATTTCATTGAGCTGGCGCAGCAGCTAGGCGCGTGGCAAAAAGACTTTCCCATTTTCTTTTTTGGCGGCCCGGAAGAAGCCGCCAGCCATGACAAAATCCGCGCGAAGCTGCCTGCGGCGATATTCCCGCCGACAAAAAACCTGCGGCAGGCGGCGGCATTACTGCGCCGGGCGCGGGCTTTCCTGAGCGTGGACACGTCGCTGATGCATGTGGCCGCCGCCATGAAGGTTCCCGTTCAAATTGTCATTGAGACCCCGACGTGGAACAAACCCATCGAGCCGTTTGGCAACACGTTCACGCTGATCAAAAACCCGGCGGTGGCCGGACGAAACCTGGAATTTTATCGCTACGACGGCGGCGACATCAAAGGCACGCGCGAAGAATTGATCGCATGCATGCAGTCGGTAACAGTCGCGGATGTTTTCGCGACGGTCACGAAGTTGATCTGAGGTAGCACCCGCGTCTCGCGGGTGAAATTCGGCGTCCCGCCGAATTTTGGAGAGTCGCGTGATTTGCAAATTCGCAAGCGAACGCGGCAAGAAACACATCTCGCCGGTTTTCGGCGGGACGCCGAAAACAACAGGCCAAAGGCCTGTGCCACCTCAAAGCGAAAAGCCTGCCGCCCTGGCGTCGGCGGCAAACATCTTCACGGTATCCAGCGAGAGCTCACCCAGATCCATGCCGGACATTTTCATCGCCTTACCCAGAATGTCATGCGGCACGGTAACGATGTGGCAGCCACAGTCGTTCGATTGAAAAATATTCAGAACTTCGCGAACGCTGGCCCAGAGCAGTTCCGCCTGGGGCAAGTCTTTCAAAATCTTTTTGCTTTCGGCCATGATGCCAACGGGGTCAACGCCGGTATCCGCGATGCGTCCGGCAAAAACCGAGACCACGGCGGGAACTTTGGGATTCAACGCCGCCGCCACGCCGCGCACCTGTTCCAGCGTAAGGATCGCAGTAACATTGAGTTTCACGCCGTCATTCGCCAACTCTTTGATGAGCGGCAGGGAGGATTCGTTGCGGGTGTTGGTGATGGGAATTTTGACGTAAACATTCTTGCCCCAGCCGTTGATCTTCAAGCCCTGACGCTTCATCTCGGAAAATTCGTCGGAAAACACTTCGAGCGACAGCGGCTTGGCCGTGATGGTCTGCAGGATGTCGCGCGCGAACGCCTCAAAATCAGTCAGACCAGCCTTGCGCATGAGCGTCGGATTGGTGGTCAGCCCCTGGATGAGCGGATTGGCGTTCAATTCCAGCATGCCTTTTTTATCCGCGCCGTCGGCAAAAATTTTAACCGGCAGATCTTTAAGCGTTCTTTTCATATAATAATGGTTGGTTGGGGAAAGAATAATGTCAGCAGCCTCGCCCAGATTGCGAGCAGAAAAATGTGGTATTGACTTTAATTCCTCGGCATAGCCGTAATCAATGAACACCGTCCGGCAGCCAGCGGCGTGACCGCAATCCACATCGCGCCAGCGATCACCCACCATCCAGCTTTGCGTGAGATCAATGCCGAGTTCGCGCGCGGCGTGCTGCAACATGCCGGGCTTGGGCTTGCGACAATCGCAATCGGACAGACCTTGGCCGGCGTGATAACAAACCTCCACGCGATCGATCGGCAACCGCGCCAGCATGTGTGCGTGGATGGCTTCAACTACTTCTTGTTTCAACGTGCCGCGACCGACGTCAGGCTGATTGGTGGCCACGATCAATAAAAATCCGGCGGCCTTCAATTTCGCCAGGGCAGCGGGAACTTCGGGGAGAATTTCAAATTCCGCGAGGCTCGTCGGCGGATAAGGCTTGGATTCCTTTTCCAACGCACGATTGATCACGCCATCGCGGTCGAGAAAAACGGCGCGTTTCATTCGGCATTCCATGGTGGCCGTCCGCAAGGACTCACTTAGTCGATTCCCACTTGGTCTGGGCGACCTTGAGCTTGGGATGCGACACGAGCAAGTGCCAGACGATGCCTTGAAACGCTTCACTATGCGGCGTGACGTGCGTCGGATTCACCGTCGGCACGATGACGCATGCGGTCGCCTGCTGCGCCGTGTAACCGCCATCACGACCGACAATGCCGACGACCGACGCACCAACTGATTTGGCGACTTGAATCGCGCTGACGAGATTCGGGCTGACATTCTTTTCGAGATTGCCGCCACCAACAGAAAAAATCAGCAAGCCGTCCTGCGCATTGATGCGACTGCCTTTGAGCCACTCGGAGAAAACCGTCGCCCAGCCTTCGTCGTTGGTGCGCGCGGTGAGTTCGGAAACATTGTCCGTCGGCGCGTAGGCTTCGAAACCGCAGATCTTGCGGAAGTCATTCACCGCATGGCCGGCGTTACCGGCGCTGCCACCAACACCGAGGATAAATAACCGTCCGCCGCGCGCGCGGATGGCGGCCAGTTCGTCCGCCGCCTTTTCAATAGCCGCTTCGTTGAGTTGCGCCGTGACCTGCTGGACTTCGGCAAGAAACTGTTTGGTAAAGCTCATGAGTATTTGAAATTACGAATTTTGAAAGACGAAGGAAAGCAGAGTTTATTTTGGTTTTAAGATGTTTTCGAGTTCCACTAAACCCGCCGGCGAACCCATTTCGTAAAATCGTTCCCGCACTTCGTAGCCGGCAAGCTGCTTTTCACGAACGAGTTTGCCCATGACTTCGGCGAGATCGAAAACCTGGTCGGCGGCATAGGCGGCGAAAACCGATGATTTGAACAGACTTAAACCATAGTCAATATGCCGCATCTCGGTCAACTTGGCTTTCTTGTCATAGACCACGATTTCGCCGTCGCGGAAAACGACGTTGCTCGCATCGTATTTGCCTTCGTTGCGGTAAACCGTCATCAAGCCCAGCTTGCCGCTGCGATGAAAGGTTTCAGCCACGGGCGCATAAGGAAGCGGCAGATACGAGTCACCGTAGAGGATGAAAAACTCCGTGCCGAGCTTGGGTAACGCCCGCTTGATCGCGCCGCCGGTGCCCAGCAATTTTTCGCCGTCGAAGGAATACTCCAGTTTGATGCCGAAGGCTTCGTTGCCGAAATCGCGCTGGATCATTTCGCCGAGATAACCGATGCACAAGACCGCGTGGCGAATGCCGCGCGCATGCAGCATCTCCAATTGGTGCGCCAGAAACGGCCGGCCTGCGACGGGCACCAGCGACTTGGGAATTTTCTCGGTGATGGGCCGCAGCCGCGTGGCGAGCCCGCCGGCAAGGATGGCGACGGGGATTTTTTCGATGGAAAGGCTCACGAGATGACGAGCTTGGTCCCCTCAAAATCAAACCGGAAGCGCACTTCCTTCAAGCCGCTTTGGCGCATGGCGTGGCGCAGCTTGGCCTTGTCCTCCGCATAAAACATCAGGAAGCCGCCGCCGCCCGCACCGATGAGTTTGCCGCCCAGCGCACCGTTGGCCAGCGCGAGGTCATACCATTCGTTGATTTTCGGATTACTCATGCCGCCGCTGCGCTGTTTCTTGCGCTGCCAGTGCACGTCCATCAGCCGTGCGAACTCGTGCAGATTGCCCGTTTCCAGCGCGACCTTGCTTTGCTGGCCGAGGTCCTTGACGAAGTGCAGGTTTTCGATCATGGACTTGTCGTCCGATTTCGATTTCGTGTCCTGCTCCTTCAAGATTGCCGACGCACTCCGCGAATAGCCGGTAAAGAAGAGCAGCAGATTGTCTTCGAGATTATCGCGCGTCTCATCGGAAACTTTTAACGGCCACGCCTCGACTTTGCCGCCCGGCAGGAAATTGAAACACGTCAAACCGCCGTAAGCCGCAATGTATTGGTCCTGTTTACCGATCGGCTCTTTCAAGCGGTTCAGTTCGATGTCGCAGGCCTGCGCGGCGAGTTCGGCGGGATGCACCAGATTCTTTTTGTGCGCGTGCAGCGCCTTGAGCAACGCGGTCGTGAAACTACCGGACGAACCCAGGCCCGTGCCCGACGGGATGTCTGCCATCGAGGTCAGTTCCAGCGAGTGGCCGTTCATGCCGAGCGAGGCAAAGGCCTCGCGGATGATCGGGTGCTTCAACTGCGCCGCGTCCGGCACGCGTTCCAGCTCGGAATACTTTACGATCAAATCGGGCACGAACGTCTCGTGCAGCGTGATATAGACATAACGGTCAATTGCGGCGGCAATGAGGAAGCCGCCGAATTTCTCGTAATACGACGGCAGATCCGTGCCGCCGCCGCCAAGACTGATGCGCAAAGGTGAACGGGCTATAATCATAGTTACTTCTGATAAATTTTTTCCACGACGGCCAGCGCCGCTTTGGCTTCGTTCAGTCCCGGCACTGGCGTCCGCTTTAGTTTGATATCTTCAAAGAATTCCGCCATCTCAATTTTCCACGATTCGTCGCCACGCGGAAATTCGTAGATGGTCGTCGCGGGCGGCCCCATCTGCGGCAGCATTTTGTAGTAGGTCAAACGCTCCACGCCATAACTGCCGCCAAGTCCTTCCCAGTGCAACTTGGCATCACGGCCGTAAATTTCGAGGCTGAAAAGATTTTTCCATTCGCTGCAACTGACATGCAGCCACGCGGTGTTGCCGGCGGCATTGCGGAGCGAGAGAAAGGCATTGTCGTCCACCGGCATTTTCCAGAAATACGTGATGGCGTGGCCTTCGACCGTGGTAAATTCACCGAGAAAAATTCCGGCGAGATCAATCAGGTGGACGCCCTGGTCAATCAACTCGCCGCCACCAGAAAGCTTTGCATCCGCGCGCCATTCCTTTTCGTAGCCGATGCGGCCGCCCTGGCCGTAACGCCCGCGCACAAACATCATCGGGCCGAGCGCGCCACTGCGGAAAATCTCCAACGCCTTCAAGCACGCTGGATGATAGCGGTGATTATAGCCAACGCGGACCCGCGCGCCGGATTTTTTCGCAGCGACTTCCAGCGCTTCAATTTCCGCGACACTGATGCCGGCCGGTTTTTCAACGAGGACGTGCTTGCCGCTCCTTACCGCAGCCAGCGCAATCGGCGCGAGCGTGGAATTGAGGGTGGCAATGAAAACGACTTCCACTTGCGGATCGGAAACAGCGTCGTTGAAATCCGAGCAGGCACGGCCAGCCTTGGCCAGCTTCACCAATTCCTCGGCACGCGATAGATTGGTGTCGCAGGCGACGACGAGCTGCGCGCCGTCGGGCATTCCGGTGACACGCTTTTTTCCGATGAGACCGCAACCGATAATGGCGTAGTTCATGTTTAAAATTGCTTGCCGCGATCTTCGGGCACGATGCGGCGCAGGCAATAAATGTCTGACTTTGCCAATTCCTCACGGTGCTTCTGCAAATCCCTCCAAGGATCCCACTGCGCGCTGATGAGCTTGCCGGTGATACCGTTGCTCTCCGCGCTGGCGAGATAGACCGCTAGATTCGCGCCAAGCTCCAGTGGCACCGCGCCTTTTTCCTTCCACGTTTTATTCTTTTCGAAGAACGCCGCGCCAACTTTTTCCGGACCGGCGGCGATGACTTCATCCACGAGCCGCGTTGCGAGGGCGCCGGGCGCGATGGCATTCACATCCACGTGAAACGCACGTAATTCCTCGGCCAATGTTTCCATCAGGCGAACCACAGCCGCCTTCGAAGCCGCGTAGGAACTGATGTTGGGCAGCGGATTCGTAGCGCCACCACCGCTCAAAACGACGATTTTACCACGGCCAGCTTTTTTGAAGTGCGGAATCACGGCGCGGCTTGGCAACAGGACGCCAAACAGATTGATGTCAATCGCGCGCCGCCATTCGTCGAGCGAGACAGATTCGGTCGGACCCATCGGCCCGTAAATGCCGGCGTTCAGCACGAGCGCATCGAGCGAACCCAGTTCGCGGAGGGCGAAGGCGACGAGTTCGTTGACCTGCGCTTCGTTGGAAACGTCGCAGGTCTTGACGGAAACTTTTTGCGCGGGAAATTTTTTGGCGAGTTCGTTGCGCGTGGCCAGTAAATCTGTTTCGCTGCGGGCGCAAAGGACGACATTAGCGCCTTCGCGCAGAAAATGCTCGGCGATGGTTTTGCCGAGCCCCTGGCTGGCGCCGGTAATGAGCGCGTTGAGATTTTTGAGTTTCATGTCAGGCACGACCGACGGAAAGATGCTCCACGCCAGCAATGGCTTTCAATTCCTTTTCGAGAAAACGGTTGGCATCCACGAACACCGGCTGGCGCATCTGGGATACGATATTTGCCCAGTCGGCCTGCCGGAACTGCGGCCATTCGGTGCAGACGGCGACGGCTTCCGCACCCGCCACTGCGCCGGAAATATCGTTGGCCAGCAATACCGATTCCAATTCTGCCGGCAGCGTTTTCACCGCCGGATCGAAGGCGCAAACTTGCGCGCCGGCGGCGAGCAGCTGCTGACAAAGCTCTACTGCGGCGCTACGACGAAGCGTATCGGTGTTGGTTGTGTAAGTGAGTCCAAGGATTGAAATCCTTTTGCCGCGCAAATCACCGAGGCGTGCTTGCAGGCGGCGGAATGCCCAGCCGCGATGCTGGTCGTTGCTCTGCTTGATGGCCGGGATGACGGAAATCGTTTCGCCGTTCGCCTCGGCGAGTTTGGAAAGCGTGACAACGTCGCGCGCGAGTGTTCCGCCGGCAAATGGGCCGCCCGGTCCGAGATAGGCCTTTGGCCCGATGCGCGCTTCGCTCTTGAGTCCGACCGAAACTTCCTTCGCGTCCGCGCCCGTGTGCTCGCAAAGCCGCGCAACCTCGTTGATGAACGTGATGGAGAGCGCGAGAAACGAATTGAGCGCGTGTTTGACCATCTCCGCCGATTCGGTGCGCATGAAGATGGCTTGCGCGGCGAACGGTTTGAAGAGTTGTTCCAACAGGGCTTTCTTCGCATCGGTGCGGATACCGACAATGGCGCGCTCGGCTTTTTCAAAAGCGTCAATCGCCTTGCCAAGCCGGAGATTTTCCGGCGAGCAGGCGAAGTGAAATTGCGGGAATTCTTTTTCCAGTTTCGCGCAAGTGCCGACGGGAAGCTGTGCGGAAATCAAAACCAGCGCGCCTTTTGGCAGATGCGGCAAGGCGCAGCGTAAATTTCCGAGAACAAATTCAACATCGGATTCGTCGTCGTCATTGACCGGCGTGTCGTAAGTCAGCCAGAGCACATCCGCGTTTTGGCAGGCCATTTTCGGATCAGCCGTAAACGAAAGTTTTTTCGCCGCCAACCCGCTGGCAATGAGTTCATTCAAGCCAGGTTCCAGCAACGGGGCCTGACCTTGATTCAATTTGGCAATGTTCGCCGCATCGAAATCCAGGCCGACGACTTGAAAATGCCGGGCACAGCATGCCGCCGTGACGCTACCGAGATGCCAGAGACCGAGGACGGTGACGTTCATTGGCGCGTTTCGTAAACCCACTGGTTTTGCTGCAGCCATTCGAGTGTGCGCTTGATGCCTTGCTCAATCGTCAGCGAGGTTTTCCAGCCGGTGGCGCGGATTTTTGTGGTGTCGAGGAAGATAAACGGATTGTCGCCAACCCAGCCGCGGCTGCCGCCGGTGTATTCGAGCTCCGGTTGCAAACCGAGCGCACCGCAGATGTAGCCGATGGAGTCGTTGACCTGGACATATTCGGCGGTGCCCAAGTTGTAGATCTCGACGCCGTGGCGGGCGTTTTTCGCGATGCCGAGATTCATGACGTGCAGCATGGCGCTCACGCAGTCCTGCACATACAAATAGCTTTTCCGCTGAGAGCCATCGCCGAGAACTTTCAGGCGGTCGGGATGCGCGCGCAATTGCTGGTAAAAATCTAAAACGTGGCCATGGGTATAACGCTCGCCAAGGATGGAGACAAACCGGAATATGTAGCCCTCAAATTTGAACCCTTCGCAGTAGGATGAAATCATGCCTTCACCGGAAACCTTGGACGCCGCATAAAGCGAGGTTTGAATCGGAAACGCCGTGTCTTCAGGCGTGGGAATGGCCGCCGCCTCCCCATAAACGCTGCCGGTGGAACTAAAGGCGATGCGTTTGATGCCATTGGCACGCATCGCTTCCAGGACATGATAGGTGGCAACGACATTCTGCTGCAGGTCTTTGCCCGTGTGTTGGAGACCAAAGCGCACGTCGGCATTGGCCGCGAGATGAAACACCGTGTCGCAACCGGCCATCGCCTTCGTCAGTGCGGGCAGGTCCAGATTGTCGCCTTTGACGAGCTTGAAGTTTTCATTGTTCAGCGCCCCGGCTAGAAATTTTTCTTTGCCGGTAGAAAAATTATCCCACCCCACCACGCTTTTATCTTCAGCCAGCAAGCGGTCGACAAGGTTGCTGCCGATAAAGCCAGCCGCGCCGGTGATGAAGATTCGTTGCATAACAGGCGGGAAATCTAATCCGGCGGCGCGACTTCTGCCAGCGTTTTTGATTCGTATTTGCGGTCGGCCGTTAATTCTGCTAACAATTTTGCGGCACATGGCAAACTTTTTTATCAAAGCCCTGCAAAATCAGGTCGCCCAATCCCGGCAAGCCGGCATCAATCGTTGCGATGTCGCCTAATCAAAATTAATTCGACCATTCGGGGCCGTTTATCAAAATCCCGTCGTGGTTGTTCTGGGAAAAATCTCTAACCACACTGCCTTGGCCCTCGTCGAAATGATAACCAGCGATTAAGCCGTCCGTCACAGTTCCGTTTTTACTCTCGCCAGCGTTCCATTCCTCGGCCACTTCAGCAGAACTCAAGGTACGACTGTAGAAACGAACTTCAGAAAGTCGGCCCTCGAAGTGACAGGTGTCCCCATCGCAATCCATGCCGATGCGGATGGGATTTGTGTCGTCGTGATTGCACCGGTCTTCGCCGGAGCCAACATATTTGCCGTCAAGATACAATGTCATCAGACTATCCGTGCGCACTACGGTAACGTGATGCCATTGGCCGTCGCGAATGCTGACCGGCCGGGAGTTGGCCGAGCAGCAACCGGCACTGTAAAAATGTAATTTTCCATTTTCTTGATTCAGCATCCAACCGTTAAATGAACTGGTCCGTTTGGAAATGAAGGTGAGTAACGGGCGATCGGATTCTGTCTTGAACCAAAAGGAAATCGCAAATGGTCTTTCGCCAAACTGCAACTGGAAATCATTGGGAATCTCCACACGGCTGCCCCAATTGAACTTCAAGGCGTGTCGCGTCCCGCCAGCAGAGGAAAAACGAATCATCCTGATCAAATCCGTCCCCACTTTGACCTCGCCGAACGAGGTCTTTAGCCCGATCGAATTAAGTTCGAGGTTTACCGTGAGCTTATCCCCGTTTTTGAAATTTACCCGGCTACTCTTTTCTTTGGTCATCTCCATCGAGCCGATCAAACCCAAATCCATTTGCTGTAAGCCGGCCAGTTCCGTGCGCAACGGCCAACGGGTTTGCAACGGCTCGCCTTCCACCCGGCTGCCATCCTTTAATTCCAGCACCAGTCGAACCGTGCTATTGGTTGATGCCATCCCAGCTTTCTCACTTCCAAACGAATGATTGACCATGCCTAGCAACACACAAATGAGTGTCGTCAACGCCCATATTTTTGCCGTGCTTATCGAATTATCAACCCTTGTAAAAATCCCCAAACGATGTGGCTTCATAAGGCTGACGATACTTTGACCATTCATGCCTAACAAGTTTTAATCATGCAAGTTCCATTTGGCTCCTGGCGAATCGCTATGCACGAAATCATACTGACGCGGGAGCAACGGATTCTTTCACTTGAACCGCAACTAGTTTTGATTCTAGTTTGCCGTGTGTGACATTTTTCCTTAAGATGACTCACCGTATGGCAAATTTTCTTGTTAAAGCCCTGCAAAATCAGGTCGCCAAATCCCGGCAGGCGGGCATTGAACGCTGCGACGACTGGGCTGGCCAACTCGCGGCATCGCTGAATCCGGAAAGCATTCTGGACGTGGGCTGCGGCGACGGCAGCCGGTTGTTCAATTATTTCAAGACGCCGCCGCGCGAATTTTATGGCGTGGAGAGCGCACCGGATTCTAAGGCCGCCGCTGAAAAGCGCGGGTTGAAAGTGGCCAGTTTCGACCTCAACGGCCGTTGGCCTTATGCAGACAACCAGTTTGACGTCGTCTTCAGCAACCAAGTCATCGAGCATTTGCACAACTGCCGCCTGTTCGCGAGTGAGGCGCTCCGCGTGCTCAAACCCGGCGGCACGGTCATCGTCGCCACGGAAAATTTGTGCAGCCTGCTGAACTGGTTCGCGCTGACGCTTGGTTACACGCCATTTTCGCTGATGCAGACCTGCGGGCGCTACCTCGGAAACCCGCTCGGCCTGCATTATATGGAACCGCACGAAGAATCCGTGCCGATGGATCATCCCGCGTTTTCCGGCATCGGCGGCCATGTGCGGGTGCTCACGGTGCGGCAGGCGCGCGAACTGTTTGAACTCGTCGGCTTTGAGCAAATCAAGGCCGCCTCGATCAGCATCCTGCCGTTGCCGGACGGCTTGAGCCGCGCGTTGGAAGGCGTCGTGAAAAACCGCGGACACTATCTGACGTTGCGGGCACAAAAACCGCTAAAGAAATCCTCCGCCTGAAGCCTCATGGCCAATTCTGAAAATCTGCCGCGCGTCAGCATCATCATACCGACGCTGAACGCAGAAGCCATTCTGGAAAACTGCCTCGCGTCCATCGCCCGCCAGACTTATCCGCGCGAAAAGCTGGAGATTATCCTGGCAGACGCCCATTCCAAGGACGCCACGCGCGCCATCGCCAAAAAATACGGCGCCATCGTCCTCGACGATAATGGCAAAAACATGGAAGAGGGCAAGCGCCTGGCACTTCGCCACGCCACGGGTGAATTTATCATTTTCGTGGACGCGGACAATGAAGTCACCCACGCCGACTATTTTGAACTCGCCATCAAGGCGCTCGCCGCGAATCCACAAGCACTCGGCGTGGAAAGCTATTACCTGCCGTCGTCCAAAATGAGCTCGTTCTGCGCCTACCTCTCGCATCGGCTGCACATCAGCGATCCAATTTGCTGGCTGATGAGTTCCAATCCGCGGCTCGTCGCGCGTGACGGCGAGGTGGAACGCTGGATTTTGCCGCCAAAGACTTTCTCGTATCCACTCGGCGCGAACGGCTTTGTTTATCGCCGTGCCGATTTGCAATCCGTCGCGGCCAATGAAAAATTTCAAGATACCCATGTCGCGCTGTTTCTAATGAAAAACGGCCAGCGCGAATGGCTGCGGATCAGCGGGCGCGGCGTCCATCATTATTACGTCCAGACGCTGTGGGGCTTCGTCCAAAAACGCCGGCGCGCCACAGTGCATTTTTTGCGCGTGCAAGAAGAGATGCCCGTGAACTGGATGAAGGAAAAGCCGCCCGTGCCCCTCTGGCTGGCGGCCGTGTATTGCGTTTCGCTGGTCGGCCCGCTCTGGCACACCCTGCGCGGAATCATCCGCGACCGCGATGCGCGCTGGCTCTGGCATTTGCCGGCCAGCCCGGCGAGCGTGCTGGGCAATGCGTGGGGCGTGCTGACTTATAAACGGCGGTGCCATGACAAGGGCACCGGCGGCCAGAGCCTCATCGCCGAACTACAGGTCAAGCAGACGCTGAAAAACTGACGTTGGATTTTGTGCGCCCGAAAATTCATTTCATCACCAACGGGGTTTTCACAACAACCATCGCCGGCGGTGACATTCACTTTCTTAAACTGGCCGAGGCGGCGGCGCGCGCCGGGCATGAACTGAATTTCTTCGGCGGCCACGCGGTCAAGGAGGTGCTTCACACGCATAAAATTCCCGGCACCGTCACGCTCACCGATGAGTCAATGATGGCAAAAGTCAATCAAGGAGGCTTGGATGGCCAGTTCGCCATGTTTCGGGATTTTTACCGGCGTTACCAACGCACGCTGGGATTACTGGACCGGATCGCGCCGGAGGACGTGGTTTATGCGGTGAGCGATTACTGGTTTGACGTGCTGCCGGCGGTGAAATGCGCCGCGCGCCGCAAGGCGATGGTCTTGCACATGGAGGCCCCACGATTGGGTGAGATACTCACGCGCGGGCGACCGGACGTTGATGCGCTACGGTTTGCGTCACTGCATTATTGGGCGAGCCAAGCATGGTCTTTGCAGCGATTCGCCAAAAGTAACAACAAGCTGGTTTTTCACCTGCACCCACTCATGCGAGATCGCCTGCATAAACTTGGCATCCGTGAGAAGGAAATGGCTTTGCTTTCTTACGGACTTGATCTGCCCGCGAATGAAGCGGTGCCAGCCCAACCACGAATTTATGACGCGGTTTGGATTGGCCGGGTGCATCGGCAAAAGGGGATTGATGATTTACTAGCCACCCTCGTGTTCCTCGCCAAGCAGCTGGAGCATTTTCGCGCCCTGTTTATCGGCAACTTGCGGGACGCTTTGTTGCCTAGGATAAGAGAACTGGGCCTGGAACAGAATGTGACATTTAGCGGTTTTGTCAGCGAAGGGGAGAAAATCCGCCTGTTTAAAAGCAGCCGCGTGTTTCTCATGCCGAGCAAGCACGAAGGCAGTCCGCGCGTCATCGGCGAAAGCATCATCGCCGGCACGCCGGTCGTGGCCTATGATATTCCCAATTACCGTCCGCTCTTCGGAGATTTTATCCGTTATGTGCCACCCTTTGATCTTACAGCCTTTCAGCAAACGGCCGAACGCGAAATTCAGCAGATGCGCGCCGGAGAAAATTATCTCGAAAAAATGCCGCTAGCCGATTTCAAACTGGCGAATTCCTGGGAAGCAACTGAGAAAAAGTTTCTGGCCGCCATTTTATCGTCCTGACTACGCCCCGTTAATGCGCCAGTTTTAATTTTGCGCCCGGCGGCAGACACAAGCTGTCCTGGGAGTCTCCGCGTTGAGCGAGCCATGCAAGAATCCGGGTGATGGCCAGGCGCACAGCCTCATCCGAACTTCGCGGCAGACTGAATCCGGCGCTCCGAAGCTTGGAAGAATCCATGCGCGACTGAGCCACGTCCCCCGGCCAACCTTGCGCAGACTCGCCAAAGCGAACCTGAGTCTGGCCAGTGAATCCGAGCTGTTCCAACAATTCGGCGGCAATAAATCGCACCGAGGTGGCGGCATCCGGGGCAACGTTAAAGACATCAAACTTGTTCTTTTCCGCCGCACCGCATTTTTGGGCGGCGAAATTCAACGCCCCCACCAAATCACGAACATAAACATACGGCTTGGCTTGATGGCCGTTGCCCAAAACGGTCAGCGCGCCAGGATTTTTTGCCAGTTGACGGATGAAATCGTAAATCACCCCGTGAGTTGTCCGCTCGCCGACGATGTTGCCAAAGCGCAGAATGATGCTGCGCAATCCGAACGTGCTGCAAAAAGCCGTGACGAGACCTTCGGAAGCAACTTTGCCGGCACCATAGAGACTGACCGGCAGGCAGGGACCCAAACCTTCATGGGTCACGGTCGTGCCGACATCGCCATAAACCGTGCCGGAACTGGACAACACAATTCTCGGCACATCATTACGCCGCATGGCTTCAAGAACATTGTATGTAACGATGGTCTCCTGTTCGAGATCAAGCCGGGTGTTGTCAATACCCCAGCGCGCATCGGGGTTAGCCGCCAAATGAAAGACTTGTTCGACCCCGCAAAAATGGGGCAGAATTTTCTCAAGGTCCAACAGGTCCAAGGTGTGAACCTTCAGTCTGGCATCTTGGGCATGGTGCGCAATGTGATCGCGCCGGCCGGAAGAAAAATTATCCAAGATGACCACCGCCCGCGTCGCCGGGTCGGCCAGCAACGAGTCTACCACATGCGAGCCAATGAAGCCCGCACCGCCTGTGACCAAATACGTCAACGCTGGATTCTTCGCCATAAAGTTGCGTCCAATATTGCCGCCGCATGATAAACGTCAATGTTTATTACCGTGGCGCGCCGACTAATTTGAAACAAGTGCTTTTCTTTTGGCGGTCTTTGGGGTTTCATGTTCGGATACATTATGTTCAGAACCCTGCGTTTTCGTATCAGGAAATTTTTATTCCAAGGGGTGGTGCTAGCCGTGCTGGGCGTGCGGCGCTGGGTGAATTTCACCCGGATTCAGGAATACAAAAGCATCCCCCTGGAACGCCAACGGCGCGCCTTGATGACAACGGTTGATTTCATCGAGAAGAACATGCGGCTGCTGGATTCGGTCGGGTCGAAAAACGAATTGCTCACCAAGTCCTTCAAAGTCGCAGATGTTTCCGGCAACCGGCTGATCTGCGAGTTCGGCGTGTTCATGGGCCATTCCGTCAACCACATCGCCAAGATGACCAGCCAGCGCGTCTTCGGCTTTGATTCGTTTCAGGGCTTGCCCGAAGGCTGGCTGGACATCTGGAAGGTCGGCTCGTTTGCCGTGCCCAAGCCGCCCAAGGTGCGCGCGAATGTCACGCTGGTCAAAGGCTGGTTCAACGAATCGCTGCCCGGTTTCCTCAAGGAAAATCCCGGTGACGTCGGTTACCTGCATGTGGACAGCGATCTTTATTCCTCGGCCAAGACGATTTTTGAACAGCTCGAACCGCGCCTCAAGCCCGGCGCGGTCATCGTGTTCGACGAGTATTTCAATTATCCCGAATGGGAGCAAGGTGAACACAAGGCGTTCACGGAATTTCTGGAGCGGACGGGTTATACGGTGGAATATCTCGGCTACGCCCGCAACGAGGAGCAGGTGGCGGTCATCCTGCGAGAAAAAAAATAACCACTCAATTTATTTATGCGAATACCGGCAGTTGCCTGGGCATGGGAGTTGATACGGACGGGGAAGACAAAATTCCTCATCGCGGAATGCTGGATGCGTTTTTACAAGACCGTTCAGGAATGGATTTACGCGCTGCGCTGGCAGGTGTTTGGCCGCCTGCCCGGGGCCGGCGAATTTGATCTCAAGCTGGACACGAAAAATCCCATCGCCTTTGAGTCACCCGACCATGTGATTCCGTGGGGCACGAGCCGCGATAACAGCACCAATAAAAAATTCGTCACGGTCATGCGCAACCGGATTGAACGCGAACATCCCAAGACCGCAGTCGGCTCGCTAGATCTGGGCTGCTCCGGCGGACAGCTGGTGGCGGATTTTCGCAACTTGGGTTGGCGGTCGGTGGGATTGGAAGGTTCAGATTTTTCGCTCAAGCACAAGCGCGCCAACTGGCCGGCACTCGCCGGGAAAAACCTGTTCACCTGCGACATTACCAAACCCTTCAAACTCACCTCGCGCGGCGAACCGATCCAGTTTCATCTCGTAACGATGTGGGAAGTTCTGGAGCACATCCAGGCAAGTGACCTGCCGCAATTGTTCAACAACATCTCCGCCCATCTCGCGCCGGGCGGCTATTTCATCGCCTCGACAACCTCCGAGACGGACATTCACGACGGGATTGACCTGCACCAGACCAAATGGACGAATCAGGAATGGCGGCAATGGCTCGCCAAGAACCAGCCTGAATTTGAATGGTTTGACTTGGGCCTGAAATTCTACCAGTTCGTCCGACACAACCAGGAAGGCTCCTTCCTGACTTACCGGAAAAAATCTCCGTAGAGAACCGCCGGGTCAGTCTTTTTCGACCGGGGTGAAAAACCGGCGGTTGCGCAGGGAATGTGACCGGTAGAATTTCAGCCCCGTATTTACGGCCTTGAACAGATGCGCCACTTTGGGCAACCGCCGCCTCATCCAGCGCACGAAAATTCCGGGCGAGCCGTCCGGGGCCGCCGCTTGGCCAGCCGCCTCCTCCCACATGACGGAATAGTCGCTTTGCATGGGCATCTTCTGGAAAATCTCCACGCTATTGGTCTTCTTCGCCTGCACCAAGAGACAAATCAGCGAGTAAGAAATCAGCTCTACCCGCGAACGGATGGCTTGCGGATCCGACACGCGATACCAGCGGTCGTGCGGCCCAACCGCATAGGCAATCATCTCGGTCATTTGAAAACCATTTTCTGCGGAAAAGGCCCGGAAGAAAAGTTCGGGGCTAAATTGATAGAAGCCATGACCGAGCCAGTTATTTCCCGGCGCGTGCAAAAACAATTCGCCGCCTGGGCGCACCAGCTCCATGCAATTGCGCAGAGCGATGGGAAAATTAAACACGTGCTCCAGCGTGCCGCCGTCGTAAACCACATCGTAGCCGTCGCGCCAAGTTGGCGGGATGGGCTGGTTCAAGTCATGCACCAGCGTTGCGCCCTCGTAATCGGAAGCGTCGAGCGAGTGAACGCTGGTGGCACCCAGCGCGCGGAACAAATCGTCCGCAAAACCGCCGACCGCACCTTTTTCCGGCAACTTGTTGCGAAACAGTGCATCCGACAAACCATGTTGCTGCAGCAACTCACAGATTTTGGCCGGGAACACGTCCAAGTTCAGCCGGCCAATAGTCAAAACCTTGCCAAATTGAAGACCGTTTTTACGGGCGCGCAATAGAAATTGAATGGCATTAATATCGAGACCCATATTTTATAGAGATTAAGCGTCGGCAAAATTTTGTTTTAAACACTGGGTTAAATTTTACAGAAGCATATTGGCAAAGGCAGCATCACCTGTTTCGTCAAGGGTGACAAGCTTTTTGGCCAGACAACCGCCTCCAGCCAAGGCGGCCAAACTAACGCCATTGGGCGGCGCGGCTTGACTTGAACTTGAGAAACCAGTTTCCTTTGCCCGAAAATATGTGCCCTGATAAGCACTGGCCGCCGCCCATTAAAGTTCTGATTCCCCAGACTTAAAACATTGACGGGATCACGGGAAACATCGCCGTCCCAGTTGTCCGCCCAAAGACCATGAATACAAGCACTGTTTACGAAGATATTCGCAGCGTTCTGTTTCCAGAACGACGGTGGCAATATATTTTCCACCTCGTCGTGCTGCTGGTTTCATCGGCATATTGGGTGGGGTCATTCGCCAAACTGCCCGACAGCACCATGGCCGAAATTGTCTTGTATCGGCCGGAAGGAGATACCGAGTTGTATCCGGTGATATCCTCGTTAAGCAAGTTTAACCTAGGAGACGTTCAAGATGCCGAGAAATGCGGCCAGGGACTGGCCTCTTTTCCGGTGGTAAGCCTGATACCGCACGCATTGGCTTATGCGCTTTTTGGGAAAGTCGGTTATGTGGTGGCCGATTTGCTATTGTCGTGGCTGTTCTTCGTTGTCGTCACCGTCTTTTTCAGACAATGCAACATGGGCGCGCTTTCGAGCCTGATCATCGGCTCCGGACTTGCCATCAATGCCCTCCAGCCACTGGCCGGCAAGCTGGGCGAATCCTGGACACATCTGCTCAGCTTTCTGAATGTGCAAGTCTGGGAAAATGGCTTCCCCAACCTGGTTGAACTGCCGCTTTATGTAAAACGCATCCAGCGCCCCATGATCACGGAACTGCTGCTCATCGCCTTCCTTTATCTGCTCCTCAAGCTGTGGCGTGAGCGTCAACTACCTTCCCTGCGCCGCGGTCTGGGCATGGGCGCCATGCTGGCCTTGCTGGTGCAAGGCGACCTTTATTCCGCAGTGACCACCGGATTGATACTGGCGGCTTTGATTTTGTGGCTGACGGCGGCGGATGGTTGGCGCATACCTTGGCGGTTCCTCGGCGGGGTTACGGCAGGAGGGATTCTTTTCGGCAGTTTTTTTCTTTTGCAAAGGATCAAGGAACACCCAGATATACAAGGGCGGATTGGCGTGGCAACTTACTCCCGATTGGAACCGCTATTTTTGCCCGGTTATGCGCCGTTGATACGGGTCGGCATCATCTTGGCTCTGGCCAGCGTGGTCTATTATGCGGCACGCCAGACGAGGCATTCCGCTTTGCCGGAAGATTCATTATCTGCCAAAAAGAAACCCCTGGCTGACGCTGAAAACAAGAAGTCAACCGCAAGCGCTTACAACGGATCGGGAATCTCGAGAAAAAAGCTGAACTATTGCCAATGGATGTCGGCGGATCAGCAAGTTGCCATCTTTCTCGCATTTTTTCTGGTGGTTTCATATTTCGCGCAACCGACCCAGATTTTTCTGCTGGGAAAAGGTGCGCAGATATACCACTACCTGCTGGCGATACCCATTTACTACGGGTATGCGATGATTGCCCTCGTGGCCGGCCTGGTCAGACTGGCCATGCCCGCAAAAGCCAGGGGACTGATGCAGGAATTGGCCTTCACCCCCGGCATCGTGGGCGCTTTGGTGCTTACAATTTTATTCACCATCGAGACAATCGCAGCCGTGGACGCCCCGCTGTCCCGCGTGGTTTACTTGCAAAACCCGCGCGGCGCCGACGCCGAATCGGAACCATGGAAACTGACGGGCGACGCTTATCGCCCCAACCTTCGGGCTTTGGAGAAAGAATTCCGCGACAATCCTGTCCTCCAGCAGACCAAGACCATTTCGACCTTGTGCGTGGACGCTAACTTTCTGCTCACGGGCTTTTATGACAAAAAGGCTTTCAACCCCTATATCGGCGAAACCACCTTAACTGATGATGAAGTTGAAAGCCGGCTGTGCGAGCTGGCAAAAATAATGCGCCTTCGCCCGGAAGATTTCGGCATGTTTGTCAAACAGACTTATATGCTCGCTTATTGGCTCGGCGGCAATAAATACCGCTTTGCGACCGACCACAAATTCTCTGACGATTCAGATTACCCGCCTCAGGACATTTACTTTTCACACTATATGCCCAAGCAGTGGGGGTGGATCCTCAGGCTCCCCAATAGTGAAGACGACCGGTTGATGAAGAAATACTCCGAAACCCTGGCCCGCAAATCCGACACTTCGCGGTATCCGGATACCATCATCCTAACCATCGAAGAAAGAAAAATGGGGCTTCTGCCAACGCCTGAACTGTATCGCGAATTCTACACCAATCAGGCATTCTCGGTCTATCTAAAGCAGCCCTGACAACGCACTGCAATTTTCCCCCGACACAGGCTTCGGCAAACGTCGGCACTCATCTGCGACTAAAAGGCCGGGTTAAGCCCAATGGGTCTTTCCCAATTATTTACGCTGGTGAACATTGAGTATTGTGTAGGCGCACAGACGACGAACCCACCTTGACACTGCCGGCATCAACGCGCAGACTTCCGCCCAAAATTCGTTTGAAACGCTGCTTCTGGTCATGAAACATTTCAATCTCAAACCGAAAGGCCACAGTCTCTGGTTGGTCGCCTTGTTGGCGGTCATCTTAACCCTGCTATTCTGGCGCAGCTTCCTGCCGGATTATGTTCATTTCTCCAATGACGGGCCGCTGGGAGTTCAAATGTCGGCCTGGACCCACCTGCCCGACGCTTTTACCGGGACTTGGGACGACTTGAACGACGTTGGCTCAAATAGCGGTGCCTGGCCGACGGAAGTCAGTCAGGGCGTCCGCTGGCTGATGAATCCGATTGGCTATGCCAAATTTTTCCCGCCCATCGCCTTGTTTATTCTCGGCCTGGGGGCATGGGCCTTTTTCCGGCAACTGAAACTATCCCCGCTGGCGTCCACACTGGGCGCACTCGCGGCCATGTTGAACTCTGGCTTTTTTGCCCCCGCCTGTTGGGGCGTGGGCCTTCAGGAAGTGGCTTTTGGCCTGGATTTCATGGCTCTGGCTCTGGTGATGGCCAACACCCCATCAACGCCGTGGCGGATCCGCTGGACACGGCTCGCGCTGGCAGGGCTTTGCGTGGGCTTGAACGTCATGGAAGCGGCGGACATCGGGGCTTTGAGCAGTATTTTTGTGGCGATCTTTGTCTTCTACAAATCACTTTTGGAGGTGGATGGCAGCATTTGGGCCAAAACCCTGCGCGGCATCGGGCGCGTGGCCATCGTGGCGATATTCGCCGGCTTTCTGGCCACGCAGTTTCTGGTAACGCTCGTCTCCACTCAAATTCAAGGCATCGCCGGTCAAGGTCAAGATTCGGAAACCAAAGCCCAACACTGGGACTGGGCCACCCAATGGAGCCTGCCGAAACTCGAAACTTTCGGAATTTTTGTCCCCGGCGTGTTCGGATACAAAATGGACACACCCAAAGACATGATGCCGCAGTTTCAGAAATCGTTTGAGGGCGGCGTCTATTGGGGCGGCATTGGACGCTCACCGGAAATCGATCGCTACCTCGACGCCGGCGCACAGGGCCAAATGCCACCGGGCTTCATGCGCTTCACCGGCGGCGGCGATTACAGCGGCATCCTCGTCTGCCTATTGGCAGCGTGGGCCATCGCTCAATCATTGCGAAAAAAATCCTCTCCCTTCACGGACACGGAGAAAAAATTCATCTGGTTCTGGGCGTTGGTGTTGGTTGGATCACTTTTACTTGCGTGGGGCCGGTTTGCGCCAATGTTTTATGGCGTGCTTTATCAACTGCCCTATTTCTCCACGATTCGAAACCCAGACAAGTTTCTCTATTTTACCAGTTGGGCACTGGTGGTGCTTTTTGCCTATGGCGTCCATAGCTTGAGCCTGCGATATTTGAACGCTTCCGCCGCCAAACCAGCCGATCTCACCACCCAAGTCAGGCTCTGGTGGACACGCGTCAACAGTTTTGAGCGCAAATGGACGCTAGTTTGCGCGGGGATTCTCGGGGCAAGTATTTTGGGCTGGCTGATTTTTTCAGGAGAGAAAAACGCCTTCATCGCCTACCTGCAAAAAATGGGCTTTCCGGACACGGATCCAACCCATGAAAATTCAGCACCCGCCATCGCCGCCTTCAGCCTCGGCCAAGTGGGCTGGTTTGTTTTGCTGCTAACGGCAGCTTTGACCCTGATGACCTTGACGCTGGCCGGTTATTTTGCCGGCGCGCGCGCCAAAATCGGCGCGACCCTGCTGGGAGCCTTACTGGTTTTTGATCTTGGCCGCGCGAATCTGCCTTACATCACCCACTGGGATTACAAACAGAAATATGAAGTAGTGTCCCTCAATCCCATCGTGGAATTTCTGCGAAACCAGCCCTACGAACACCGCGTGGCCGGCCTCCCATTTCGCACTCCGGAAGGCATGGAATATCTCGATCAGATGTATCGCATCGAATGGATGCAACACCATTTCCCGTATTACAACATCCAAAGCCTGGACATCGTGCAGATGCCGCGCATGCCGGAAGATCTGAAGGCCTATCTGGAAGCGTTCTCCCCGCGCGGCACGGCTGAGAGTGTTCCGCTCTTTGCCCGGCGCTGGACGCTGACCAACACCCGTTATTTGCTCGGGGCAGCGGGTTATTTGGACGTTTTGAACCAGCAACTGGATCCCATCCAGCACCGTTTCCGCATCGCTCAACGGTTTGAAATCGTGCCCAAACCCGGCATCCTGCAACCCAGCCGGCTGGAAGAACTCACCGCTGCCGCCAGTGAAAACGGCCGTTACGCGCTGTTTGAATTCACCGGCGCCCTGCCCCGCGTCAAACTTTACGGGAGCTGGCTGGTCAACACCAACGACCAAACCAATCTTAAAACCCTCGCCGACCTGAACTTTGACCCGGCGAAAACAGTGCTCGTTTCCACGCCACAAAAAAATCTGCCTGCCGTGGCTACCAATGAAAATCCCGGCACCGTCGAATTCAAAAGTTACTCGCCCAAGAAACTGGTTTTCAACGTGAACGCCACCGCGCCCTCGGTGCTGCTGCTCAACGATAAATACGACCCCAACTGGCGCGTCACGGTGGATGGCAAGCCCGCCGAACTGCTGCGCTGCAATTTCCTCATGCGCGGGGTCCAAATAACCGCCGGATCGCATACGGTGGAATTTGATTTTGTCCTTTCAAACAAGCCGCTTTACGTGACTCTGGCGGCGATGGCCACGGGGCTACTGCTCTGTCTTTACTTGTTTGTCGCCACGCGCCCGAAAAACACCACCCAAACGTAACGACCAAGCCCGTCCATCAAGAGTAGTAAATTGCTGAGCTATTTCCCAACGTCACAAACCCGTTGGATAATTGAGAAATTGCCACGGCACTTGGAATTTTTTCGCCAAATCCGCCGCCAGTGCCTTCACGCCAAAGGTTTCGGTGGCATAATGGCCGGCGTAAAAAACATTCAGTCCGAGTTCTTCCGCCAGCGCGAAGGTCCAGTGCGGGCCTTCGCCGGTGATGAAGGTATCCACGCCTCCGGCAACCGCCTGTTTCAATTCCGCGCCCGCGCCGCCGGTAACCACGCCGATGCGCCGGCAGATGTCTTTTCCGCCCGGAATCACCTTGGGCTTTACGCCCGTCGCCCGCTCCAATCGTTTGGCCAGTTCCAACCGGGAGAGGTTCGCTGCCGATTTGAAACCGATGTTTTGTCCGTGGCTGGAGAAAAACGGCTGGAGCTTTTTCAACCCCAACGCGCCGCAAAGCTGCGCGTTGTTGCCGAGCCGGGGATGCGCATCCAGCGGCAAGTGCGAACTGTAAACGGCAAGATTATGATCCAAAAGCAACCGGAGCAGCGCGTAGTTTTTTCCGGTCCACGGCTGCCGCGCCCCCCAGAATAAACCGTGATGGACGATGAGCAAATCCGCCTGGGCAGCGATGGCCAGCTTCACCGTGGCCAGACTGGCGTCCACGGTGGCGGCGATGCGCGTCACGGTGCCGGAGTTTTCCACCTGCAATCCATTCACCGCGCCGTCGTAGTCACCGATTTCGCGCGGGCGGAGGATTTTATCGCAATGTTTGACCAGGGCGGCAAGCGAGGCTTTCGGCATGACGCGATGAAAGCAAATCGGACCAAAACTGCAAGCGGGAAGCAACAGCTCAGCTATGATAGCCGGTGTGCTTCATGAACATCGTCGTATCACCGCTGGGCGGGACGTCGGCATGGCGCACCATGGCTTGACACATGATTTGACTAACGCTGAAGGGCGGCCCATGGAGCTGGTAGCCGGACTTCAGTTTCCGGTTCACCTTTTCAGCGAAGTGATGAAAGCCGGTGTGGTAATCATCTTCATTGCTGGCCACCACAATGTATTCGGCAACGCCGTGGGCAGGCTCAGCGGGGGCGGGCGTGGAATGTGTCATAGGGTTACGAACGCAATCTATCACCACCTTGCTCCCTGACAAATAAAATCTAGCTGTTGCCCCGACTGCATCCGTGCGGCAAAATGATACTTCATGGTTCGTCCCCAAAATGAACTGGGTTCCCTGCGCTTCAGCCGCCTTGAAAAAGAACGGCTGCTGATTGCGCTGCTGTTTTCCCTGTTCGCACACCTGGGCATCTGGGGCGGCTACGAGGTCGGCAAAAAAACCGGCCTCTGGCAAAAATTGCATTGGCCCGGCCACCCAATTGTCCGGGTGCAGCCCAAGCCGGTCATTCAACCCGTGGATCCCACTATTTTTTTAGATGTCTCGCAGGCTTCGGCCGACGCGCCCAAGCAGGCGAAGTATTATTCCGACAAAAACTCCCGCGCGGCGAATCCCGACGCCAACATTGACTCCAACCAGCCCAAGCTGACGGGCAAACAGTCGTTCGTGCCCAAAACCGAAGACGCCCCGCGGCCAGTCAAAGCCAAGCCCGTCACCCCGACGCCGCCGGCGAAGCCCGTCGAGGCCAAACCGGCGGAAGCCCAGCCCGCCACGGCGCTGAATCCCGGCGCCTTGCAGCCCGGCAAACCCACGGATACCACCGCGCCGGATAAAGAGGCGACCCCCGAGAAACGGCCCCGCACCTTGCGCGAAGCCCAGGCCCAGCAGTCCAAGCAACTTCCCGGTTTGCAGATGCAGCAGGACGGCGGGGTGAAGCGGCGCGATTTGAAGTCGTCTTTGGACGCGCTGTCCACGCCCTTTGGCAATTATGACCGCGCGATCGTGGAGGCCATCAGCCAGCGCTGGTATGATTTGCTGGACAGCCAGAAGTTTGCCGACAGCCGCACGGGCAAGGTGACCGTTTCTTTTCATTTGAACGCCGACGGCTCGATCACGGAATTAAAAATCTCGGACAACACCGTGGGCGACCTGCTCGGTTACGTCTGCCAGGAAGCCATCCAGCAGGCGGCGCCCTTCGGCCCCTGGCCCTCGGACATGCGCCGCATGGTCGGCGCGAATTTCCGCGAAATCACTTTCACCTTCTATTACTATTGAACTAACTTGGCTCGCTGAATCTTTATGGAAAATGCTGTTTACCTGTTGCTCGGTTTGACTTCGGTCGTGTGCGTCGGCGTGATCCTCTGGCGCGGCTGGATGCTGCGCTGGAATGCCGTCGTCCCGCCGAAACTCGCCGAGGCGCTGACGGAATGCCGCTCGCGCGAGGAGGTCAAAGCCATCCGCACCTTGTGCGAACGCCACCCCTCGCCGCTCGGCCGGCTGATCCGCCTGACCTCGGACCGGCTGGACTGGCCGAAGGACGATAACATGGATTCGCTCGAAACGGCGGCCCGGCACGAAGTCGTCCACCTCGAACGCGGCCTGGTCGTGCTGGAAGTCATCGTCGGCATCGCGCCGCTGCTCGGCCTCGTCGGCACCATCGCCGGCATGATGACGGTGTTCGGCGATCTCGGCCAGACGGGCTTGAACGATGCCGCCAAGCTCGCCCAGGGCATCGCGCTGATCCTGCGCGCCACGCTAGCGGGGTTGCTCATCGCCATTCCGTCGCTGATCTTCTGGAGCTATTTCAGCAAAAAAGTCGAGGTGCTGGCCGTGGAAATGGAAACGCTGTGCGACGAATTCATCCGCCGGCAATACCGCGACAAGAACTGATCCCGACCCATGCGCTTTCTCGTCCGCAAACGCCGCACCGCCCCGGCCGTCATCATCGTCGCGCTGATTGACGTGCTGGTGGTGTTGCTGATTTTCCTGATGGTGACGACCACATTCAAGCAGCAGCCGTCGCTCAAGCTGGCGCTGCCGGAATCGTCCTCAGCGCAAAAATCCGGCGCGGAGGAGCATCCGCCACTGGTGGTGAATATTGATGCCGACGGCAATTTCCGGCTGGGCCAGGAGAATCTGCCGCAGACCCTCGACCAATTGCGGGCGCAGTTGCTGGCGAAGGCAGCGAAGGAACCCGACCTCAAGCTGGCCATCCGCGCCGACAAGAAGGCTCCGTGGTTCCGCATTGTCAACGTCATGGATCTGGCGAAAGAGGCGAAAATCAAGACTTTGAGCGCATTCACCAAGGACGCCGCCAAACCGTAGGCGCTAAGAATATGCTTAGAATGTGCTTGTTGACCACCTACGTTGGGGCTAAGTTCGTTGCACGAAAAATTCAGAGCATCATGCTCGTCCTATGAATTCACACGAACATAATTCTCCGTTTCACAAGATTCCGCGCGGGGTTGCCGGCCAACCTTCGTCCAATGCCAGTCGGCCGGCCTATGGCTCCGGTCCGCAGTTGCCCTACCAACCCGTGCCTGAAGATTTGCTGGCGTCCGGTGAGATTGCCGTGGAGCGCAAGACCTTTCAGATGTCGCTCAAGGAGAATCTGCGCGGCCGCCTGCTGCGCATCACCGAGTATAAGGGCCACATCCGCGAGACCATCATCGTTCCCGCCACCGGCCTGAAAGAGTTTCAAAAACTGCTGGCCGAGATGATTGCGGAAGATGAGCGCCGGCCGCAACAAGTCGATCCCAACCCGCCGTCCGCGCCCGAAGCCTAACGGTTTGGGTTAAAATCGCCGTCCCTCGTCCTCGTCGGCCCAGATGACTTCCCGCTTGGGTTGCCACCCTGTCTTGTTTTAGGTCAAACCCTCTTTTTTTCAAGCTAACCGGCTTATTTCGTTCCACTTCCGCAGTGATTCGGTCTTCAACTCACCCGATTTTGCTCTCGGAAAAACGACGTCGGTCAACACCATTGTCACGTAGATTAAGCGCATCTTCGCGCCGGTCAACTCCCCGGCAGGGTGATTCAAGACTTTCGTGATGCAAGTGAAGAGGGTTGACCCCGAATTGAAGGCCGCGACTGCGCCAGTCAGACCCAGCAGCCGGAAGTTTCAGAACGAGTTCGTCCGGCTTCCCACAACCATACCAACGCCCGGCGACAGCCCCGGTCACTCCGTTTTCTTGCGCATGTAAACCGCCCGCATCGGCGGCGTGTTCGGGTAAGTGGCGAGCAGGTCGGATATCCGCATCAGCATCCACGGCTGGCGGTAATTATTCCCGTTCTTGGTGAAGACGAGGTCGTCGGCCAGATACACGGCGGAATGCTTGATCTCGTTCTTGTTGTTCATCAACAAGAGCACATCGCCGTAGAGCGAAGGC
>CAIXPZ010000244.1 GCA_903921455.1 uncultured Verrucomicrobia subdivision 3 bacterium
CTCCTGCCAACACTTTTTTGCGAATCTCAGCCCAGTCTTCCATATTGCGATACATGCTTCATTGTTAATGAAGATGCCGCACTTTTGAACCGCCCCGTCACACACATGACCCCGCCGCACTTTTCAGCCGCCGTTTACATCCAGACCGTTTAGCTCGCACGACCATATCCTCAAGCTGCAAAAGCTGACGGGTGGCCTGGTGCTGGTCGCCAGCCACAAGCGGCCAAGTATCGCCGAACTCAACTTTTACTACCTGGTGTTGGGCAAACGGGAGCTGCACGATTACTTCATCAACTGTGTCTTCCCGCCTGACATTTTGACCCAAGACCATCGGTACTCGGAATATTCAACCAAGCCGGGCGAGCGCCATGACATCACCATCGACCTGGAAAAAAAGACTGAATTGCCTGACGGCAAATGGGTCAAGGATGAAAAGGTCAGCGATGCCGAAAAGGCGGTGCTAATCAAGGCGCTGAGAAAAATAAAACACGTCGCGTGGGCCGGGCCAACCCCGCATGGAGTCCATTGCGGAATTTATTTCAAGGAATGGACGCTGAGCTGTTACTCCCGCTGTATCTTGGCTTGGTTCGACCAAAAGCTAAAGAAGGCGGGCTACCACGGGCCGCTGGTCATTGATTGGTCGCCTTCGGTCAACTGTAACCGTCCCTCCCGGTTTCTCGACAAATTCAGCTTTTTTAAGGAAGTGGAGCCGTTGGATACCGCGCCTATCGTCGAAAAGGAATTCAAGCTGCCTGACCTGTTTGCATCCGTGACTCCCGGCTACGGCGATGTCAGAGAACGGCGCATGGCTTTGCGGTGCCTGGCCAATATGCTGACCGTCGAAGAGACGGCCTTTGAGGTCGGCAAATCAGAGGATTGGGTCAAGGAGGTTCGGCGTTCCGCCGGCAAACAGAAGGCATTTAACCCGTTTAATCAGGATGTCGGTCGCGTCATCGAACCCAAAACCAATGATGGTCGAACCTGGCTTGAGAGTCTTCCACGAAAAGAATTATACTTGAACGCTGCCTGGGCGTGGAACGTGTGCTGGAGTCAGTCCATGGACTTGCCGACAGCCATCAGCCACGTCTTTACCAGCTCGGATTTTGAAGAATTGCTGTGCCTCCTCGAACAGGCCCACAGAGAGTCCATCCAGCTCAACCAGGGTCATCCCAAATACAAAACCTTCTGGTCATGGGTGGTAGCCGACATTACCCGGTGCCATAAACAGTTTGGGGATGGTGATAATTTCGTCAGGCGAAAAACCGCCGACAAAATCAAAGATATTGTCATCCGGCATTGCGCCAAAACTGGCAAAACCAAGGTCCACATTACGGAAATCTCAAAACTGTCCGGTAGTAACTACAAAACAGTCAAAAAGGCGTTTGATAAATTCGGGCTAACTTCCCAAGGAAAAACGAAAGGCAAGTTGTTCGCCGTTCCTTCGACTTGGCTGACGGCAAGCCAGCCAGCGGCTAAGACTCCAAAACCGCCCAAGGGAGGCTCAAAGATTTCCCCAGAAACGTCCCTTCTCCGTCCCGCAACCATATGTACTGGCGAAATAACCCGTTCAAAACCAATGGAATCTATAACGGAATTAACCTTTGAAGCGTTCTGGAAAAGTCTCCTTCCGGGGATTGAAAGAGGCGCGATGAACCCATATCCACTGGAAATGGACTATGACCTTGGAATGATTGAGCGGGCGTTACGGCCGCATTTCAAAGCCCACGACGATTGGCGGCAACTGACAAAGCGCAAAAAAAATGAGCCGGAGCACAATTTGAAGGACGACTTGATGGATGTCGTTCGGCGGTGCCTGTCGCGGAACGGCGAAACATTGCACGAGCTGACGATGTTGAATCAAGTGCTGGAAGCCATCATCGGGAAACAGGCCACCGATTACCAAGAGTGGTTGCTAAGGGAAGGTCTTGTCATTCCGGTTTCCCATTGGGCTGGGGCGGACCGGTATCGGGTGGCCTGGAAATACAATCTTTTGGGTGAGGCGCGGTTCGCGTGGCGGTTCGTGGAACATTGCCGGCGTGGCGGGACGGTCGAACTTTTCTATGGCGAGCCGGGTACAGGCAAAACGGAAAAACTGGCAGATCGGCTTAACGCCTCTGGCAACAAAGGCGTCGGGGGCAGCGCCCAAAACGCCAGTGCGGAACTGCTGGAAAAACGCATCGCCAAATTAAATGGCCGACAGCGGATAAAAACCATCTACGGCGGGTATGATTTTGACCCGCATGACCTGCGCCCGAATGTAGATTTCATAAAGCGGAAGCAGTTCTTCGTGGATGAGTTTGGGCAGGTCAGTTGCGACGCGGCTGGATTGATGGCCATGCGGTGGAAGCCCGGTTCAACGGTGCTGATGGCGCTGGGGGTGGCACAGAACATGCCGGTCGGGCCGGGCCGCGTCGGGGAAGATTTGCTGGAATGGGCGGCGACAAACAGGGCAGCTTTGCCCGGCTATGTGCCACAACCCCTGACCACGAACCACCGCTTAAACAATCCGTTGGTTGCCGGCATCGTCCGTGGATTTCAGGCCGTCGGTCGGGGTGAAATTCCGATAGAAGGGCCGGGATTGAAAATCATCACCTGTCAGGACAGGGAAGAAATCATTGAAAAGGTCATTTCTCTGGGCAAAAAACTGAAGGCCCTGTGCGTGCTGCCGACGCGCTATTCCGCCTCTGAGGTCAGCGAAGGCATAGCCGCTGCTGAAAACTACATTGCCGAACAGGACTTCTCTGATTTGAATTACAAACAGGGTGAGACTCTGATTGTCGATAATCCCTGCGCGAAAGCCCAAAAGCACGGATGGCACAATGGCACGGAGGTAGAAGCCGTCAAGTACACCCAGCGCAGTTATGATGAGAACGCAACCATCTTCGTGTTTGGACCCGGCAACGCTTCGGCGGTCGAACTGGACCAGCGGGAAGTGTCCCGCAAACATGCGAGGACGGGGCACGCCATTCAAGGCATGGAGCGTCCGATTGTGGTCGTGGGCATCCTGCCTTCCCGTCCGGCCGACCGGCGGTGGCTCTACACGGCCATCAGCCGTAGCCAAGAAGAATGCTATATCGTTTGCACGGAAGCCGGGTTGAAGGAGTGTGTGGGAAAAGACCCTAAGCGCAGAACCCTGCTGCCGCTCCTACTGGATCGAGCACTGGCCGCGTTCAAAGCCGTGCCAGAACCAGAGCCGGTGGTCATAAAGCGGGTCCGCAAGGCGAAGAAGTCGCCACCGGCAGAACCTGGTAGGGAAACAAACACGCCAGAAGTAAAAATATTAGTAGAGGGATAGGTGAACCAGTGGATAATGGATGCTAGGAACCAATTATTATGAAAAAAATGCCGATTTCCGCGTGGGATGCACTGGTCGCCGACGTGACGCGCTGCATCGAGAAAGTCGAGTTTCGTGCCGTTTATGAGCGGAACGATCCAAGCATTCAGTCCATTGTCGTCATTCCACAGGATGTGCCGATGGCAGAATATATCGCCGGCCTGCTGGATGGCTCGCCGCGTCCCGTCAGCATTAAAGCGAAGGTAGACAGTGGGGAGGTGCAAGTTTGGCCCTCATTCCTGAAATTGAAGGAGGATTTGCGCCAGGGCAGCCCGGACTGGGCGGAGGCAAAAAAATTGCAGCTGCACATTCTCGGCAAACTCGACCAGATGGTCCGCGTTTACTATTGCCCGCCGGGTCACTTCGTTCAATTCACGGGCGAAGTTTGTGCTTCGACCAATTTGCTGACGGATTCATGGTTGGCGCAATTGTGATTTATTCCGGCACCAGCGCGGATGCCTACAAGTCGAACGGACAAAAGGGTTCTGTGGGTTTTTTATTTGTCAGTATCAAGCTGATTTCGTCCGCCTTTGCAAACAGAGTGTTCATCGTGCGTTGTAGCTCCGCATCCCCACCGTCCCATAGCGTATCAATCGTTTGGTAGAGCATACCTAGTTGCCCTAAACGAAACGCCCAACAAGTTTTTTCATCTACCACTAGGTTCGAGGATGGTGCCGATTCCCTAAAATATGCTGAAACGCAGGTGGATTCGCAAGCCTCCTTGCGCAGCTCTTCCAGAGAATAGTTTAGAGAAGCAATAATATCCATAGTGCTTCATTTTACTAGCCATGGGGGTGTCCACGCTACTTGGCAAATGATGTTAAAATAGGCAAAAATAAATTCGGAGTGAGATACCCCCTGGGGATTACAACAAGGGGATGTCAAAACATTCTCAACTGCCAAGCCTGCAATCGCTCATACGCGAGCGCCTCACCGCCATGGGGGTGGTTCACCTTCCCGCTGCCGCCCTTGCCATTATAGAACGCGACGTGCTCAAGGGCTGCACGCGTGTCGTGCTGCGCTCGGTCACTGGACCGAAGATTGGCAAGGCTCTGGCGGCAGCGCTGGCCGCGCCAGCGGCCACACAGGGTTCCAAGGGGTCGCCAGACCCTTTGGCCAGTAGCTGTGATGCGCCGAAGGCGCTGAACAGCGTAACTGGCCAAACACAGACCACAGAGGACACCAGTGTCGTTACCTGTGAGGCTGGGGCGTCAAATCAACCGACAGGAGGGGGCGTATGAGCGGCCGAAACCCAGCTGTGACCCTCGGTCGCGCACGCCTGCCCAAAGACATCGCAGTGCCCCTTAAGGCGCTGCCACGGGGCATCAGGGGCCGCACAGTGGGCCTTATACTGCTCGCCCATAATCAGGGCCTAGACATCCCAAAACTGGTGTCGGCGGCGACGGAAATGCGCCGCCTCGGTGTGCTTCTGAATCAATCTCTCCGAGTGTCGCGGGGCACCTCGGTGGACACAGATGCCCTGGCATCGGCGGTCAAACTGATAGGAGGACTCTGGCCATGAACACCCCACTAGCCATCGTAAATTTCAAGGCTACCTCTCGCGTGGTGGAGGCGATTCGGTATTTTTCAGACCCCAAAAAGGTCACTGCCTTTTATGGAGATTTAGATGCGGGCTACCCCAAAGGCACGCCCAAACAACTCGCTGAATTGCTTTTAGCATACCATCACGATCCGCGCGCCAAGCGGGTGTGTCGGACTGCGCTTATCTCGGTGAAAACGCCAAATAATGCGAGCAAGGATGAGCTGGCGGACATCGACCGTCGGTTGCTTCAAGCTGCCAGGGATTTCCAAAAAGTGATGGGCATCGCGTCGATGTTGGGCTGGGTGCATGGCAATACGGCAACCCGCCATATTCATCTGCTTTTTGCTAACAGCAATGGTCGGCGAACATTGGATTTAAGGCCGAAGTTTTTGAAGGAATTGCAGGCAATGCAATGGACGATGCAATTCTTATCTGGCCGGGGCAAAGGCCGCCGTAAGGCGCTGCCGATGTATCCCAAAGCAAAACGGCTAGATACACGGCTCCTGGCAGCAGCCCTGTTGGATTCCAAAGGCAAGTTGCGGCGTGACCGGTGGGACAGGCTCGTTCGCTCCGGTAAAGTTACCGATTTTCGCCGCCGAAATAACGGCTCCGTCATTTCCTTTCAATTTCAGGGGCGGCGCATTCGCTTATCCACCTTAACCAATTTCCTTGGCTTGCTCGGCGGGCAAACTTCCGCTGGGTCGGGCTGGGGAGAAAACCAATCAGAAACTATGACAACACTAATAGATCCAAATGCAGCGCTGCCCGAAGCGTTGCAAGAGGCTTTCACAGACTCGGGATTCACCTCACGCGATGTCCAAGAAATTCTCAAGGACATCCGCGAGGCGCAGGGGCAAGTCCAGAAAATCAATATGGCCGCGCCAAAAAACCAACCGAAACCCCAAAACGACATTTCAATAGTATGAACCTACCATTTCGTTCTTTTCCAGAGTCTCTAGTGCCGAAGCAACCGGTGCCCAAACAGCCAGCCATCAATCCGGTTCAAGGGCAGAAGCAAAATCTAGGTGCTGTTGGTGACGGCAAAAAGGGCGGCTCAGTGGCTGATACCGAAACCGTGCTTGGGCATCAGCAGCAGCAAAAAATGGCCCTTCTGCGTCAAGAGCTTTGCGCCTTGGAGCTTCTGAAGCAACAGGGGATGCAATGCGATGAAGACATAGCTTCCAAGTTCACGGAATTGTCCTGCCATATCCACATTGACGAGTGGAATAAGCTACTTCCTGTCTTCGACGCAATAAACCGGCTGGGAGCGGAATATCACAACGCGATTGTAATATTCGGGGGCTGGCATCATTCAGGCGAGCTGGAAAACATCAACGCGCCGTCCGGCGACCTGCTGATGGCGATGCGGTATTATCGGGGGCTGTTGAAGTTAGAAGCTGCCTGCAACGCGGTCAAAACCGGGGGCAACAAGCAATGGAGCACAACCATTCCTAAACTTCGGGAACATGTGAAAACCTACCAAAACATCTTGCCTGAGCAATTGCGGAAACAACCGCCAGAAATGGTGGGCGAACTGTTGAAGTTCACGGAAAAGAAAAAGCCCCTCGTGGGTTCGGAAATCGAAACGGCATTGCTGTTCCTGCATCCGCGAATCTTCGCGTTTTCGCCAACGTCTAAAAATGCCGCTGATGGTTGGCAATGTTTCCGCCGGTTCGTATTCGCGTATCGCAACCTGGTGAAAACCTTTCGCTGCGAATTTGGGGTGTGCTATTGGGGAATTTACCCGTCCGCGTAGTAAAATATCCCGATCACCCGATGGTGTTGGGATTCCGTCCATGCCAGCGGGTCGCCAGCGCAGGCGCGTGCTTAACGGGGCTGTGGCCGCTGAAAGCCGCCCTGCGCTCGCGGCGGAAACGAATAAACAAGCCGATGGCGCTGCCGAGCAACGCGCCGGCAGCACAGGCGTAAAACAGGTCTCGAAGCAAATTCGTCATATAAACTTCATTTTTTCCGCCTGTTTCGCGGAGTGTGTTTGCCTCAAATGCCCGTAGATGAGCATGGCCGTGCGCCCGCCATCTTTGTGTCCCAACCAAGCGGCAACAGTTGGGATGTCCACGCCCGATTCAATGCAGCGCGTAGCGAAGATATGACGCAAGTCGTGGTGGGAGAGGTGGGCAACGCGAGCCGCCTTGCAAGCGGTTGTCAACACAGACTGGAGCGATTTAGTTGGAAGGAGTGGCACCAGTTTCTCTGGATCCTTTGGGTCAGGTGGTGGCGGCGGAACATTTCGCTCAATGCGACGGATTAGTGCCTTGAGGTCGGGGAAAAGCGGGATGGTGTAGTCGCCAGTTTTTGCTTTGCGAATGTAGAGAATGTCCTTGTCCCAATGCACGTCTTCACGTTTAACGTTCCTGGCTGAATCCACCCGAACGCCCGAAAACAAAAGGAAATCGAAAAGGTATCCCCCAAGCGTTCCTTTTTTGAAGCACTGGGAATAAAGTTGGATGCGCAACTTTTTCACCTGTGCGTGATCCGGCAACTTTAGCGTCATTCGTTTGAAGTCGTAATCCACGGCCACATATGACAGTCCGTGGCTGATGTCTTCAACAAATTCCCGGGCCATCATCTTTTCCCGAACTGCAAAAGCCAACAACTCGCGAATGACCGTCACGGCTCCGTTGGTGCGCGTGGCACTGAAATGACTCCGATGTTTGGCTACCCAAAGGGACAGTTGCTTCTCCGTCAGTTCGTTCAGCTCCTGTGGTTCAAAAAATATCCAAGTTTTATCATCCTTGGGGTCAGCACTGCCCCAAGTTTTTTTGATTTGGACAACACAGGCTTTTTTATATTCGATTGACCTTTCGGACAGGTCGCCCTTGGTTTGGCGCTTTTCCAGGTCATCGAAATATGGCTCTATGATGCCACCAAATGTTGAGCCACTTGGCGGGCGGACAACATTCAGCTGCACCATGTGCTGCCGCAAGCGTTCCCGTGCCGTTTCGTAGTCTTCGGTCTTAAGCGAGATGCGCTTCCGAACACCTTTTGCTTGCACCCGAAAATAGTATGTGCCAGACTCCGCGAGTCGCAGTAGTCCTGGAATTTTAGTTGTTTCCCATGTCTGCTTGCGTGGTGCGCTCATGACAGGTTCATCATCGCAGGTGGTCAACAGAAAGTCAACAAAATACAGGAAAACACGATGGAGAGATGGCCGAGTGGCTGAAGGCGCTGGTTTGCTAAACCGGTATAGGTTCAAAAGATCTATCGGGGGTTCGAATCCCCCTCTCTCCGCCATTTTTGTTGCCGAAAAAAGCCCTATTTACAAAGGGCTTTTTTACTTCGGCGTCACGAGTCCGCTAGGTGGGCGGCCCGGCCCAGTCCTGACGACCGACCGCCAAATCACCGCCAGGTCACATTTGCCTAAAAAATTAAAAAAGCGCCGGACGAACCCGGCGCTGCGTGAATAAATCGGAATTTATTGAGCGAGCAACTCTTTGAGCTTCGGCTCAATGGCCTTAGCCCAAATCCGATAGCCGGCATCGTTGGGGTGGAGCGCGTCGGGCATGATATCCTTGGAGATGGTGCCGTCCTTCTCAATCAACTGCGAACCGAAGTCGAGATAGAAGATGTGCTGGCCATCATCGAGTTTGGCGAGGGCCTGATTGATTTCCAGCAAGCGGCCGCGTTGGGAGCTGAACGTCTTGGCGCGCGGGAAGATGCCAAGGAGAATGATTTTGGTGTCGGGCTGGCGACGGCGGATTTCATTCACGATGGCGGTGACGCCTTCAAGGATATCGGTATCGGAATACATATCCATGCCGTCCTTGTTCTTGTTGGAGTTGTTGGTGCCGATCATCACGACGGCGACTTTGGCCTTGATGCCGTCGAGCTGGCCCTGCTCAAATCGCCAGAGGACGTGTTCGGTGCGATCGCCACTGACACCCATATTGATGACCTTGCGCGATCCGTAAAACTCATTCCAGACATTGGACCCTCGGCTCTCCCATCCTTGCGTAATGGAATCACCGATGAACTCGATGTCGTAAACACCCGGCGCATTCTTGGCGCGTGCCAGCACTTGCGACTGGCGGTTGGTGATGGCGCCAGTGCGCGAAACGGGAATGAGGGCGACATTTTGGCGAACAGCCAGCGCGGCGGACGGGGCACTATTCTGCGCCAGTGAATTGAATTGGGCGGCCAGCGCCAGAGCGGTGAGTAGAATCAGGTTTTTAGTTATCATATTTTGGTTAGGCACAAGTTGTTTGGACGATATCACTCGCGGATTGGTTTCACCCGTTATCACGAGGCGAAACGACTATTTCTTCACGACACCAAGCGGCAGGACGGCTTTGCCGGCGAGTTCATTCAACACCTGCGCGAGGCCGGTGTAGATGGCAGCAAACCCGCACAGCAAGCCCTCAAAGCCGGTGAGGTGCTTGAATCCCGCACTGGCGTTGGTGAAATCGCCGATGGCGAGCAGAAAGAACAAAACGGTCAGTGTGCCAAAGACGACCTGGAGCGCGCGGTTGATGCGGAAGGTGCCCACGAACATCACGGCGGTGAATACGCCCCACATGGCGAGGTAAGCCGACTTGGCGGTTTCGTCCGTGGGCGTGGCGAGATTCAATTTGGGAAGCAGAATCAGCACCACGAGCGAGAGCCAGAAGAAACCGTAAGAGATGAAGGCGGTCGTGGCGAAAGTGTTGCCCTTTTTCCATTCCATGATGCCGGCAATAATTTGCGCCATACCGCCGTAGCAGATGCCCATCGCGAGAATCATGCTGTTGAGTTCGTAAAAGCCCGCATTGTGCAAGTTGAGCAGCACGGTGGTCATGCCGAAACCCAGCAAGCCCAGCGGCGCAGGATTGGCGGAGGTGTCCTTGATCTGCGTAACGGTAGATTCATTCATAGCGATTTAGTCGTGGTTGAATTTGGCCGGGAACGGGCGAAGATTGCCCTGCCCCACCAGCGGGGTCAAGCGAGAGAATGCGGGAAATGATTCTCACCCCATCGGAGTTATTTTTACTTCCACCGTCATTTTCCGCTCGCGCGTGCCGCGATAGTTGCCGCTGATCGGGGGAACGTCGGCGTAGTCGCGACCGTTGCCGATCTTCACATACATTTCCCCCACCTGACAGTTGTGCGTGGGGTCAATGCCGCGCCAGCCGTAGCCCGGAATAAAGACCTCTACCCAGGCGTGCGTGGCACTCGCCGCCTCCATCGCAAAATAGCCGCTAACGTAGCGGGCGGGAATTTTCAACAGCCGGCACAAGCCGATCAGCAGATGCGCGAAATCCTGGCACACGCCGCGACGATCCCGCAACACCTCACTCATGTGCGTGTGGACGTGCGTGGCGGCGGATTCATATTTGAGATAGCCATTAACAAAACGCATCAGCGCCAGCGTCGCCCGCCAGGCATCATCACAGCCTACCGTCGCATCCAGCGCGAGTTTCCAGGCTTCGGCGGACAACTCCACGAAGCGGCTTTCCAGCAGGTAATCAAAGCAGCGTTCAATGTTCGGCGCCTCGCGCATCTGCTCGAACGAACAGAGTTTTTCATCCGGCAACGGTGCCGGCGGATGCGTGACGACCCGGGAATTGGCCTCGATCATCAACTGGCTGTGCGGCTCGATGACTTCAAAATGCTGAATCCAGTTGGAATAAAAATCCTTGAAGTGACTCAGCCGCACCGCCGGCAGCACTTTGAGAAAATATGATTCCACCGTCTGCTCCGGAATCGGCATCGGCTGCAGGCGCACGTCATTGAAACTGTCGCGCACCGGCGTGGTGTAAACGTAGCGGGTGCGGTGCAAGATATCGTATTTCATCAGTCAGTCATAAGGTCAACCATCCAACGGCTCCACATCCACGGAGACTTTCACAACATGATTGCCGCCGCCGGTGAGAATGCCCGCAATGGGACTCACGTCGCTGAAATCGCGGCCGTAGGCCACCGTGATGTGTTCCTCGGCGAGCTGGCAATTATTTGTCGGATCAAAATCCATCCAGCCGTTGCCCGGCGAAAAAATCGAGAACCAGGCATGACTCGCGTCCGCCCCGACGAGCCGGGGCTGACCTTCCGGCGGGCGCGTCCGTAAATAACCGCTGACATAACGGGCCGGCAAACCCAACGAGCGGAGGCAGGCGATGCCCAGATGTGCAAAGTCCTGGCACACGCCACGCCGTTTTTCCCAGACTTCCTCCAGTGGCGTGGCCACCGTCGTGGCCTTCGGATCATATTTGAAATCGCGAAAGATGCGGTGTGTCAAATCTCTGGCGCCGGCGATCAGCGGGGTGCCGCCGCCAAAACTTTCACGGGCATAATCAGCCAACTCCATGGACGCGCGCACCTGGGGTGAATCAAAAACAAATTGATACGGTTCGACGACCCCGGGTGAAACCGGATCGCGAAACATTTCCGCCACGGATTCCCACGCTGCCGCGGACTCTTTAACAGGTGACTTAGGCGGCTCCACCAGCACGCGGCTGTGCGTGATGATCTCCAACTTGGTGTGAATTTCCTGAATCGCAAAAAAACAAAGCTGGTTGCCAAAATAATCCATGCGCTCCTTACGTAGCGCCGGCTCGGGGAAAATCTGCAGCGTAAAACTTTCGCGCGACTGCGGGCCGGTGTTCAGCGGCTCAAGGCGCGCGACGTGGTGCGATACCGACACCGGCGCCGCATAATCATAAAGCGTGCGATGCGTGATGTGATAGTTCATGGCGTTTCTCCCCGGCCGGTGCGCGAAATCGTCGAGTGCGCAAAATAACTGGCGGCAATGGCATCGGACAGTTGCGGCAACGCTAGCAAGGTTTCCTTGATCGTGGCGGCGATGGCGGAATCCGCCCACTGCGCCGACGGGCTGGACAATTCACGCGCATCGGAACGCTCCAACCGCAACAGCGCATTCATCAGAGTCATTTTTCCGGCACCGCCGGAATCACCGCGCTCCTTGGGCAGGCGCTCGAAATGTTTCACGAGTTGCTTGATCTGAAACAAAACCGAGCGAGGATTTTTGTCATCCAGCAGCACGAGGTCAAACACCGCAGGAACCGTCGGAAGTAAATTATAGCGGGAACGGAATGTAATGCTGCAGTCCACCACTTCAAGGACAGCTTCAAGCAGGCTGGGGTTTTCCGCATCAGGCGACCGCAGCGTCGCATCGAGCAGCGTGCAGAGATAGACGGCGCGTTCGAGGCGCAAGCCCATGTCCAGAAACCGCCAAGCCTGCGCCCGCGTCATGTTCTCTCTCGCCAAACCGTGAAACGCCGCCAGGCCGAGCAGGGTCTGGTTCAAGATTCCCACCGCATCACCGGACAACATGACGAGCTTGGTGGCAGGCGCGGCCAGGCGATCATCAATCTGGCTCAACACGCGCCACATATCATTCGAGGTGCGGTCGCGCACCAGCATGGCAAGCCGCTGAAGTTTTTCCGCCGTCTGTCGCAGGCTCCCCCCCCGCGCCGGATCAAAAATCGCCGCCAGCAACTCCGCCTCGAACGCCTCGGCATTCGCCCACAACTCCGGCTTTGCCGAAAGCCCCATCAACTGACCCTGAATTTCCAGCGTCTGCAATAACGGCGCCAGCAAAGGCTTCGCCGCACCCGTGCGCTCAGGATTAAACCGCAGCAACGCACTGCGCAGCAGGCGTGACGTGGCGTCCGCGCGTTCGGAATAACGTCCCAGCCAGAAAAAATTATCCGCGAGCCGCGAAGGCAGATTGTTTCCAGTGCGGCGCAGCTCGAAATTTTGGCTGGCCCCGTGCAGCAATGTGATTTCGTCAACCGGCGTCGTGGAAGGAATCCACGTATCCTTGCTGCTACCGCCACGTTGCATGGAGATAAAACTTCCACTGTGATCCGGGGCGACGCGCACCAGTCCGCCGGGCATTACGCGATAACCGCCTTCGCCATCCGCCACAAGAAAAACCCGGAGACTCACCGGCTCCGCAACGAGCGAATCCTTTTTCCAGGACGGCGCAGTGGAAAGCTCCACGCGCTCCTGGGCGACAAACAGGTCAGGATCAAATTCGATGCGCCGTTTCAATTCGTCGCGCTCGGCTTCAGCAATTTTCAAGTGTGTGCGGAATGCCGGTTTCACCACCAGCTTATCCAGGTTTTTCAGGACATGCTCCCGCGCCGCTTTTTGCCCGCACCACCAGGTCGCCACCGACGGCAGCTTCAATTTTTCACCCAGCAAGTGATCGCATAAACCAGGCAGGAACGACATGAACGCCGGACTTTGCACCAGACCGCTACCCAGCGCATTCGCAACGACAACGTTTCCCGCCCGCACGGCTTCAACCAAACCCGGCACGCCGAGGATGGAATCGTTTCGCAATTCCAGCGGGTCGCAAAAATCATCGTCCACACGGCGCAAAATCACATCCACGCGCTCAAGGCCGCTCAAGGTTTTGAGAAAGACGTGATTATCGCGCACGGTCAAATCCTGTCCCTCGACAAGCATGTAGTGAACTTTTTCACAAAGTCTTGCCCGCCGATGAACGCTGACGTAATTTCCGCTTCATGAAGAAGGCTGGACGCCCGATTATTCCGCGCAAAACGATTTATCGTCTCTCAATTTATCTGCGCTGCCTCGCCCGGCTTCGCGAGAACCGGATCGGCACGGTCTCCAGCGAGGCGCTGGCCAAGGCCGCGGGCGTTAAGCCCACCCAACTCCGCAAAGACCTCGCCTACTTTGGCACTTTTGGCACACGCGGACTCGGCTACGATGTCAACGATCTCTCCCTGAAAATTTCCGATGAACTCGGCACCTCCAGTTTGCAACCCGTCATCCTAGTCGGCGTCGGCAATCTCGGTCTCGCCCTCGTTTCCTATCGCGGCTTCGAGAAGGAAGGTTTTGAGATTCTCGCCGCTTTTGATGCGGTGCCGGACCGGAAACGGGACAAGGAAATCAACCAGCCCATTCTTGGCATGGATCAGATGTCCGGATTCATCCGCGATCATGCTGTGAAGATGGCCATTCTCTCCGTGCCCGCGGCCGCCGCGCAAGCTGTCGCCAACCAACTTATCGAGGCTGGCGTGATGGGCATTTTGAACTTTTCGCCCATCGTCCTCGCCGTGCCGGAAGACGTGATGGTCAATAACGTCAACCTCGCCATCGAATTGGAAAACCTGAGTTACTTCATCCAAAGTTAAACCCCGCTGGAAAACCACGGGCATTCAATGGTCATTTGCCTGTTAAATCGGATTGAGCCGTGTTCACGAATCCTTCCCAACGGTGGGATCATACTGATAACGCAAATTCACCGCATAATCCAGCCACCGCCCACGACCAGATCGTCCTGATAAAATACTGTTGCCTGACCGGGGGTAATAGCACGCGCAGGTGAATGCAGTTTTACCTGCACGCGATTGTGGTCCAGCGGCGTCACTGTGGCCGGCGCGCCGGGATGGTTGTAACGAATTTTGGCGGTTACTTCGATGGGAGTTTTTAGTTTCTCGAAAGGATGCCAGTTGCAGCGGTCAGCCACAAATTCATCGCGATCGAGCGCCGATTCATCGCCTACCATCACGCGGTTATTTTCCGCGTCGAGTTCCACCACATAGACCGGCTTGGACGTGGTAATCCCCAGCCCTTTACGCTGGCCGATTGTGTAAAATTCAATGCCGTCGTGCTGACCGAGAATGTGGCCATGCACATCCACAATGTCACCGCGATGTTTCTGCACGAGGTTCGCTGACTGAAGAAAACCTCCGTAGTTGTTATCCGGCACAAAACAGATTTCCATACTCTCCTCCTTGTCGGCAGTCTTGAGTTGGCATTGCCGCGCCACTTCGCGCGTATCGCTCTTGGTCTTTTCGCCGAGCGGAAAAATCGTGCGCGCCAATTGATCCTGCCGGAGTGAGAACAGGAAATAACTTTGATCCTTCCTTAGATCACATCCGCGCTTGAGCAACATTCGTCCAGCCCCGCCCCGCTCCACGCGGGCAAAATGGCCGGTGGCAATAAAGTCCGCCCCCAATTGATCGGCACGATCAATGAGCCGGCCGAACTTGAGATTTTGATTGCACATCACACACGGATTCGGCGTCCGACCGGCCTTATACTCGTCGGCAAAATATTGAATGACATGCTTTTGAAAATCAGCAGACTCGTCCACTAGGTAATAGGGAATTCCCAGCTGGTGGCAGACACCGCGAGCATCAGTAACTGCCTGCGGACCACAGCATTTATCCTCGGCGCGATTCACGCAGTCCTGCGGCCAGAGTTTGAGGGTAATGCCAATGACATCATAGCCCTGTTCGATCAACAGAGCCGCCGTGGCGGAGGAATCAACTCCTCCACTCATGCCGCAGACAACGCGCTGACGCTTTTCAGAAGTCACAAGGCGGATACCATATCAGTTTTCAGTACCGTGTAAAATGAGTTTGCAACGAGATGGGAAAACCCACCTAACCAATGAGCCAGCACCCATCCATAATGACAAACCAGAGCCATGCTGCCAGATAAACCGAAGACGCATCAGAAAACCACTGCCAAGATAATAGAGCTATTAGCATATTGGGTTACACTCCGGAATTGATGGCGGTGTAAGCTCAGGTCAAAATCCAAATCGATAAGTTGAGGCTGAATGAGTTAGTGCAAGCGAAAACCAAGCTTCTTAACAACATAGTCTTTGACTTAAATGGCAAATATGTGCTTTACTTTAAGGCATGAGTTCAATCAATAACTTATCCATCCAACAATTACGTCAAGCCGCCAATCTCAAAGAGAAGATTGCCGGACTTGAAAAACAACTTAGCCAATTGCTCGGTGCCGCCCCCAAAGCCGTCGCCGCCACCACCCCGAAGAAAAAAGGCGGGATGAGCGCCGCCGGTAAAGCCCGCATCGTCGCCGCCCAAAAAGCGCGCTGGGCCAAGATTAAAGCCGCGAAAACCAAGATTGCCGCCCCCGTGATCAAAGCTGCGAAGCCGGCCAAAAAGAAATTCGTGATGAGCGCCGCCGCCAAAGCCAAGATCTCCGCCGCCGCCAAGGCGCGCTGGGCCAAGGTCAAAGCCGCGAAGAAATAATCCTATCCGCTCTCATTCATCAAGCTGGAGTCATCCTGACTCCAGCTTTTTCTTTTTCCACGCTGCTTCGCCCAGTCTCCAGCAAAGGGAGTTCGCTTGTCATACGACTGTTTTCGGGCATCACGCGGTGCCGGATTACGCGCAGGCCGAACCAGCGTGCCGGTAAAACGTCTGTCATTCTGCGTCAGAAATTCCCCATGAACCGGAAACAAAACGCCCGGCAACCGACTCCCCCATATTGGGGATTGCATTGCCGGGCCGGCGAAAACGCCGTCACTAATTCAAACGCGGGCAAAAAATTGATTTCTAATGCGTAAATAAAGCGTTTTTTTTGAAAACATTTATTGCGCATGAATCAATTTTGAGTAAAAAATAGTTGAACGCGGACTTATCCATGCCTGCGTTCCCAAAAAACAATGCCGACAGCTAATGTGAACAGTCACGCCCCGATGGGGTTGCCACCGAAACAAGGTCTCTACGATCCGCAGTTCGAGCACGATGCGTGCGGACTGGGTTTTGTCGTGAATATGAAGGGCAAGAAGTCGCACCAACTGGTGAGCGACGCTCTGAAGATTCTCGTAAACCTCGACCATCGTGGCGCGTGCGGTTGCGAAGCCAATACCGGCGACGGCGCGGGCATTCTCATTCAGGTGCCGCACGATTTCTTTGTGCAAGAAAGCGCGAAGCTTGGCTTCAAGCTTCCCGGCATCGGCGAATACGGTGTCGGCCAGGTTTTCCTGCCGAAGAATCCCGCTGAACGCGCGACGGTCAAATTGGAATTCAGCAAGATTATCACCGCCGAAGGCCAGACACTGCTGGGCTGGCGCGATGTGCCGGTGAATAATTCTTCGCTGGGCAAAGGGGCACTGTCGGCGGAACCGTTCATGGCGCAAGTTTTCATCGGCCGCAATGCGGGACTGAAAGACGAAGCCGCGTTCGAACGCAAACTTTACGTCATCCGCAAGGTCGCGGAACAAACCATCCGCTACGGCAACAACGTTACCGGGGGAAAATGGTTTTACGTTTCCAGCCTTTCAGCCCGCACGTTGACCTATAAGGGCATGTTGATGTCTGAACAGGTGGAGAAGTATTACGACGATTTGCGCAACCCCGCCGTCACCACCGCCATCGCGCTTGTCCACTCGCGCTTCTCGACGAATACGTTTCCCAGTTGGGATCGCGCCCATCCGAACCGCTACATCGCCCACAACGGCGAAATCAACACGCTGCGCGGCAATGTCAACTGGATGAAGGCGCGCCAGGCGTTGTTCACCAGCAAAGTTTTTGGCGACGACCTGAAGAAAATTCTGCCCGTCATCAACACTGACGGCAGCGACTCGGCGCAGTTTGATAATTGCGTCGAACTGCTCACCCTCGCGGGCCGCGAATTGCCGCACGCCATGATGATGATGATTCCCGAACCGTGGGAAAATCACGAGAGCATGGACGCCGAACGCCGCGCGTTTTACGAATTTCATTCCTGCCTGATGGAGCCGTGGGACGGCCCGGCCTCCATGGCCTTCACGGATGGCAAATTCATCGGCGCCTGCCTGGATCGCAACGGGCTGCGCCCGTCACGTTACTACGTCACCAAAGATGACGTCGTTATTATGGCATCGGAAGCCGGCGTGCTGCCGGTGGAACCCGAGCGCATCGCCGTCAAAGGCCGCTTGCAGCCGGGCAAAATGTTTTTGGTGGATCTCGAACAGGGCCGCATCATCGCGGACGAGGAGCTTAAAAAGAAGTATTCCTCCGCCCTGCCCTACGGCAAATGGCTCGAAGAAAACCATGTTCTCCTGAAGAATCTGCCGGAGCCGGCGCAGCACACCGAGCCGAGCCACCGGAAGATTTTGCAGTTGCAGCAGGCGTTCGGCTACACCTTTGAAGACCTGCGCTTTATTGTCGGCCCGATGGCCCGCGACGGTGTGCAACCGCTCGGCTCGATGGGCACCGACACCCCGCTGGCCGTGCTCTCGGAAAAGCCGCAGTTGCTCTACAATTATTTCAAGCAGCTCTTCGCGCAGGTCACAAACCCGCCGATTGATCCCATCCGCGAGGAAATCATCACCTCGACGGAAATCATGGTCGGCGGCGAGGGCAACATGCTCGAACCCCTGCCCGAGAGCTGCCGCATGGTGAAGATGCACTATCCGATCCTGACGAATGAGGAGTTGGAAAAGCTGCGCCATATCTCTCGCCCCGAATTCCAATCCGTCACGCTGCCGATTTTATTCAAGGCGGCCGACGGTCCGCAAAGCCTGGCCAAGGCGATGGATAAATTATTCGCCACCGCCGACCAGGAAATCGCCAATGGCGCGAATATCGTCATCTTGTCCGACCATGGCATTGACGCTGACCACGCCCCGATACCGGCCCTGCTGGCCGTTGCCGGTTTGCATCATCATTTGATCCGCAGCGGCACGCGCACAAAAATCGGTCTGATCCTCGAATCCGGCGAACCGCGCGAAGTCCATCACTTCTCCGCGCTCATCGGTTATGGCTGCACGGCGATCAATCCGTATCTGGCGTTCCGGACGATTAACGATCTCATCCATGAGAAGCTGCTCACGGACACCGACCTGAAGAAGGCCGTGGATAAGTTCATCAAGGCCGCGGTCAAGGGCGTCGTCAAGACGATGGCCAAGATGGGCATCTCGACCATTCAGAGCTATCACGGTGCGCAAATCTTTGAAGCGGTCGGCGTCAACAGCGACGTGGTGGATAAATATTTCACCTGGACGCCGTCGCGCATCCAGGGCATCAGCCTTGAGGTCATCGCCGAGGAGGCGCTGGCCCGCCATCGCCGCGCGTTCCCGCGCGAGGCGGTCAACACCGAACTCGACGCCGGCGGCCAATACCAATGGCGCGACGGCGGCGAACAGCACTTGTTCAATCCGCAGACGATTCACAAGCTCCAGACGGCCTGCCGGCTCGGCAGCGAAAAGATTTATCGCGAATACGCTGATTTGATCAACGACCGCGCAAAGTCACTGTGCACCCTGCGCGGCTTGCTGGACTTCAAATTTGCGGAAACGGCCATACCGCTGGCGGAAGTGGAATCTGTGGAAAGCCTCGTCAAGCGCTTCAAGACGGGCGCGATGAGTTACGGCTCCATCTCCAAGGAAGCGCACGAAACGCTGGCCATCGCGATGAACCGCCTCGGCGGTCGCAGCAACACCGGCGAAGGCGGCGAGGCGGCTGAGCGCTACACCTGGACGAACGAAAAAGGCGACTCGAAGAACTCCGCGATCAAACAGGTCGCGAGCGGGCGGTTTGGCGTGACGAGCCACTACCTTGTCAACGCGAAGGAACTCCAGATCAAGATGGCGCAGGGCGCGAAGCCCGGCGAAGGCGGCGAATTGCCCGGTAAGAAAGTGTTCCCGGAAATCGCCCGCGTGCGCGGCACGACCGCCGGCGTCGGCTTGATTTCGCCGCCGCCGCACCATGACATCTACTCCATCGAGGATTTGGCGGAGCTGATCCACGACCTGAAGAATTCCAACCGCAACGCGCGCATCAGCGTCAAGCTCGTCGCCGAAGTCGGGGTCGGCACGATTGCCGCCGGCGTCGCGAAAGCGCACGCGGATGTCGTCCTGATCTCCGGTCACGACGGTGGCACCGGCGCCTCGCCGCTGTCGTCCATCAAACACGCCGGCGGGCCTTGGGAACTCGGTTTGGCCGAGGCGCACCAGACGCTCGTGCTGAACGGCCTGCGCAGCCGCATCTACGTTGAGACGGACGGTCAGCTGAAGACCGGGCGTGACGTGGCCGTGGCCGCGTTGCTCGGCGCGGAAGAATTCGGTTTCGCCACCGCCCCGCTCGTCGTGATGGGGTGCATCATGATGCGCGTGTGCCATCTGAACACCTGCCCCGTCGGCGTCGCCACGCAGGACCCGCGTTTGCGCAAGCGTTTCACCGGCGAGGCGGATCACGTCGTGAATTTCATGCGCTTCATCGCGCAGGAACTCCGCGAGATTATGGCCAAGCTCGGCTTCCGCAAGCTGGAGGACATGGTTGGTCGCACCGACAAATTGATTCCGTGGAAGGCCATCGAACATTGGAAAGCCAGCGGCATCGACATCTCGCCGATCTTGCATCAGCCGGACGTCGGCCCGGAAATCGGACGCTTCCGCTCGCAGGACCAGGATCACGGCCTGGAGAAATCTCTGGACGTGACCAGGCTGCTCGACCTCTGCAAACCCGCCATCGAGCGCGGCGAAAAGGTGAAGGCGGAGCTGCCCATCATCAACGTGAACCGCGTCGTCGGCACCATCGTCGGCAGCGAGATCACGAAGCAACACGGGCCGAACGGCCTGCCGGAAGACACCGTGCATCTGAAATTCCACGGCAGCGCCGGCCAGAGCCTCGGGGCGTTCGCGCCCAGGGGCATGACGCTCGAACTGGAAGGCGATGCCAACGATTATTTCGGCAAGGGTTTGAGTGGCGCAAAACTCATCGTGTATCCCCCGAAGGGTTCCACCTTCGTTGCGGAGGACAATATCATCATCGGCAACGTGGCGCTTTACGGCGCAACGGCCGGCGAGATTTTTGTCGGCGGCATGGCGGGCGAACGCTTCGCGGTCCGCAACTCCGGCGTCAACGCGGTCGTCGAGGCCATCGGCGATCACGGCTGCGAATATATGACCGGCGGCAAGGTGATCGTCCTCGGCAAGACCGGACGCAACTTCGCGGCGGGCATGAGCGGCGGCGTGGCTTACATCCTGGATGAGGCGGGCGATTTTAAAGACCGTTGCAACATGGAGCTCGTCGCCTTGGAGAAATTGGCGGACGCCGACGAGATCGAGGAGGTCTGGAAGCTGATCCAGCGCCATCAGGCTTACACGCAAAGCAAACGTGCGACGGAGATTCTCGCCGACTGGAAGAGCTTCCTTCCCAAGTTCGTCAGGGTCATGCCGCAGGATTACGCCCGCGTGCTCAGGTCGCTCAAGAAGGTGCAGTCGCAAGGCTTGAGCGGCGACGACGCCATCATGGCGGCGTTCGAGGAAAACGTCAAAGGCGGCCACTGATTTTATCCACAGATTGCACAGATGAACGCAGATTTTCACAAATCCAGTCGCGACCCGGAGACATTTGCGGTTATCGGATCGGCCATGGAAGTTCCCCGGGAACTGGGCCATGGGTTTTTGGAGGCCGTTTATCAGGAAGCATTGGCAATTGAATTGGCAGCCAGAAAAATTCCCTTCCAGCGTGAAGTGCCGTTGCCCGTGGCCTACAAAGGTAAGAAGCTGGCCTGCAGTTATCGTGCGGATTTTGTCTGTTATGAAAATGTGCTGGTTGAGTTGAAAGCCACCAGCCAGTTGACCGGCGCGGACGAGGCACAGGTCATAAACGAAATGAAAGCAACCGGAATGCAACGTGCGCTCTTAATAAATTTTGGCGCTCCCAGCCTGGAGTATAAACGCCGCGTTTTTAATCTGCGTGAATCCGCGAAATCTGCGGAAGAAAATTAATTTATTTAACTATGGGAAAACCTACTGGATTTTTAGAGTTCCAACGCGAACTGCCGAAGGACCGCACCCCGCTGGAGCGCCTCACCGACTGGAAAGAGATTCATCTCCACCAGTCCGAGGCCGACCTCAAGAAGCAGGGCGCGCGCTGCATGGACTGCGGCATTCCGTTCTGCCACACCGGCCAGCTCGTCAGCGGCATGGCCAGCGGCTGCCCGATTCACAATCTCATTCCCGAATGGAATGACCTCGTCTATCGCGGCCTGTGGCGCGAGGCGCTCGACCGCCTGCACAAGACGAATAACTTCCCCGAGTTCACCGGCCGCGTGTGCCCCGCCCCGTGCGAAGGCTCCTGCGTGCTCGGCATGAAGGAACCGGCCGTCACCATCAAGAACATCGAGGTCAGCATCATTGACCACGGCTGGGCCAACGGCTGGGTCACCCCCGAGCCGCCGAAGCAGCGCACCGGCAAAAAAGTCGCCGTCGTCGGTTCCGGCCCCGCCGGACTTTCCGCCGCCGCGCAGTTGAACAAGGCCGGCCACGCCGTCACCGTGTTCGAGCGCGCCGACCGCCCGGGCGGCCTGCTCATGTATGGCATCCCCAACATGAAGCTCGATAAAAACGAAGTCGTGCTGCGCCGCATCGCCTTGCTGGAAAAGGAAGGCGTGAAGTTTGTCTGCAACACCGAGATCGGCAAAAATTATCCGGCCGACCGGCTGCAAAAAGAGTTCGACGCCGTCATTCTCGCCACCGGCGCGACCAAGGGCCGCGACCTGCCGATTGAAGGCCGTCAGCTCAAGGGCATTCATCTGGCGATGGAATTTCTCACCGCCAACACCCGGAACCTCCTCGACGGCGACCGGCCCGGCGCCCAAATCACGGCGGCCGGCAAGGATGTCGTCGTCATCGGCGGCGGCGACACCGGCACCGATTGCGTCGGCACCTCGCTGCGGCACGGCTGCCAGAGCATCGTGCAGGTGGAAATCCTGCCCAAGCCGCCGCTCGAGCGCGCCCGGGATAATCCGTGGCCCGAATGGCCCAAGACGCTCAAGGTGGATTACGGCCAGGAGGAAGCCGCGGCCAAATACGGCGCCGACCCGCGCACCTATCTCACGACGGCCACCAGGTTCGAAGGCGACGCCCACGGCCAGGTCAAAGCCGTCCACACCGTGCAGGTGGAATGGACGAAGAACGACAAGGGCCAGTTCGTCCCGAAGAATGTCCCCGGCAGCGAGAAAGTCCTGCCCGCGCAGCTCGTGCTGCTCGCGATGGGTTTCCTCGGACCGGAACAGCCGTTGCTCGAAGCCCTCAGCGTCGAGCGCGATGCGCGCTCCAATGCCAAGGCCGACTTCGAAAAATACGCCACCAACCACAAGGGCGTGTTCGCCTGCGGCGATTGCCGCCGCGGCCAGAGCCTCGTGGTCTGGGCCTTCAACGAAGGGCGCGGCGCGGCCCGCGAATGCGACCGCTTCCTCATGGGCCGGACCGACCTGCCCTAAGCCCGCCGTATGTCCCAGCCGCTCGCCATTGTTTTTTACGAACGGCTCATGCCCGGCAGCCAGCTGGTCAACCGCTTGCAGGACGCCCAGTATCGCGTCATCGCCCTCGACAACGCCGCGCGCCTCGCCGCCACGGTCCAGGCGGAGATGCCGCTGCTGCTGCTGGCCGATCTCGCGGCCAAGGGCGATGTGCTCGGCGCCCTGGGCAAGGTCAAGGCGGACGCAGCCACCAGCCATGTGCCCATCCTCGCCTTCGCGCCGGATGCCGCGCCCGAATTGCTGACCGCGGCCCAACAGTCCGGCGCCAATCTGGCCGTGACCGAAAGCGCGCTGGTCAACCATCTGCCCCAGCTGCTCGAGCAGGTCTTGCGCGTGGACTAGCATTAAATCGAAACTTCCCTTGACAGCCGCGGGAAAGGTTTTTAAGGTCGGCGCGTAACCAACCAAGAGGCATGAGCACACGGGAAAAGTGATATATCAGACACCGCCATTACCGGCTGTGTCTGTTTTGCTTTTCGCTCGCCTCGCTAATCCAGGAGGAGTTATGGCTAGCGGAAAAGTGAAGTGGTTTGACAATAAGAAGGGGTTTGGCTTCATCGCCGACGAGGCCGGACAGGATGTCTTCGTGCATCATTCGTCCATTCAGGGGCAGGGCTACAAAACCTTGAATGAAAACGAGCCCGTGACCTTTGAACCCGTCTCCGGCGAGAAGGGTCTCAAGGCCGAGAACGTCCAGCGCACCCAGCACGTTGAGCGCGTCCGCCGGGCCGCCTGACCGGCGCCGGATTTCATTCGCGTCCGCCCGTGGCTTCGCTAACCTGCTGCCATGTCGGCCCACTCATCGGCTCCCGTCACGAGCCTTTACGTCCACGTTCCGTTCTGCGCGCAGAAATGCGAATACTGCGCCTTTTATTCCGAGGCTTCCTCCGGCGCGCTCATCAACCGCTACGTTGACGCGCTCGTCCGCGAACTCGAGATCGTCGCCGCCGACCTCCGGCCGCAGACCATCTTCTTCGGCGGCGGCACGCCCTCCCTCCTGAACCTGCGCCAGTGGGAAACGCTGCTCCGCGCCATGGAAAAATTTAAGCTGCTCGGCGCCGACGAATTCACCATCGAGAGCAATCCCGCCACCGTCTCCGCCGACAAATGCAAGCTGCTCCGCGACTTCGGCGTCAACCGCATCTCCATGGGCGTGCAGTCCCTCGACGAAAAGCTCCTCGACCGCCTCGGCCGCATCCACTCCCGCGAACAGGTCTTCAAGTCCTTCGACATCCTGCGGCGTGCCGGCTTTGCCAACGTGAACCTCGACCTCATGTTCGCCATCCCCACCCAGACCATGGCCATCTGGCAGGACACGCTCAACGAAGCCATGGCCATGCAGAGCGAACATCTCTCCAGCTACGAAGTCATCTACGAGGACGACACCCCGCTCTTCGACCAGCTCCAGGCCGGCGAATTTTCCGTGGACGAAAACCTCGCCTGCGAGATGTATGAGGAACTGATCACCCGCTCCGCCGCCGCCGGCTTTCACCAATACGAGATCGCCAACTTCGCGCGCGATAACAGTTTCAAGTTACAAGATTCAAGTGTTCCGTCGAAGGCCGGCCCGCTGCTTGAAACTGAAAACTTGAAACTAGAAACCCCTGCTTTCGCCTGCCGTCACAACGTCAACTACTGGCGCGGCGGCCAATACCACGGCCTCGGCCCCAGCGCCACCGGCTACGTCCGCGGCGTCCGCACCAAAAACTGGGCCAACACCCCGCTCTACTGCGACCAGCTGGAGAAAGGCAAACGCGCCATCGAATCCAGCGAGGAACTCCCGCCCCTGCGCCGCGCCGGGGAGATCGCCGCCTTCGGCCTCCGCATGAATGCCGGCTGGCCCTTTGCCGATTTCCAGCGCACCACCGGCTTTGACCTCCGCCGCGAATGGGCCGGCGAGATGGACCAATTGGTCGCCCAAGGCTGGGCCGCGCGCAGTGCCGACCGGTTTCACCTCACCCATCAGGGCCTGCGCTTTGCCGACGCCGCCGCCGAACTCTTCCTGCGCTGAACCCAGCCCGCCGAGCGGATGCTGCGTCCGGAGTTCCGCCAAGATCGCAGCCGGAGCGGGGAACGTAGGTCCTCTTGTGATGAACCGGGGGCGGCACAGGCAGGATCACGTGAGGCGGCTCGTCAAACCGCTGGCCGCTGTCTAGCGTCCATCCTTCGTCAAGCCGTATGACTCCAGTAGTCATGTGAGCCTCATTTGTTATTGGTTCGGCACCATGATATCCGGGATTATCTAATTAGTTATCCTGTTTTAGTGAGTATATGAAGTGGTTAAGAACTTATTTTTCACATCTGATAAAAAGCTGGCTGGCAAATCTGGCCCAGTTGCTCACAGTCCCGGCGTCCGTGCCAGCAATGGTGCCGCCATTGCCCGCAGTCCCGGCGCCATTGCCAGCAATGGTCCCGCCATTGCTCGCAGTCCCGCCGCCATTGCTCGCAGTCCCGCCGCCATTGCTCGCAGTCCCGCCGCCATTGCTCGCAGTCCCGCCGCCATTGCTCGCAGTCCCGCCGCCATTGCTCGCA
>CAIXPZ010000245.1 GCA_903921455.1 uncultured Verrucomicrobia subdivision 3 bacterium
CGCGGGAAATGATCATCGTAAATGGAGACCGTGAATTTGCCGCGCGATTCGTCACTGTTGAGCGCAGCGAACAAATTTCCTGTTGAGCAACGCGAACTAATTTTCTGGTTGTTGTATTTGCACGATGCCGACGTGTTAAATTCCAAAAACCGTCAAATAAAAAATCGCACAATTTATTGCGCGCCGATACGTATTCGATGCCAAAGCGTGCGAGAGAGTGCGCATCAATTTTTCGAGGTTAAAAAAAGTCAAAAAAACCCGTGCTAAAGTTCGCTCGTGCCGGCGAACTCCACACATCCTGATTACGACGCCAACCTCGCAACGTGGTTGCGTGCCCGTGATGTCATTGCCGGTGAAGATGCCGTGAAAGTTGGTGGCATCAAGTATCTGCCTCGCCTGGATTCACAGTCTGACAACGAATATCTCGGCTACAAATCTCGTGCCTGTTTCTTCAACGCCACGTCTCGCACCCGTGATGGATTTCTTGGTCTGCTCTTTCGCCGTGATCCCGAAGTCAAACTGCCCGACCGCCATGCTGGTGTTGGTGGAGCTCTTCGTGTGTTCACTGACGACGTGGATTTGATGGGGACGTCACTGTTCACATTTTGCAAGGGTGTCACCGGTGAAGTTCTTTCGGTGGGTCGCAGTGGCACGCTGGTTGATTGGCAAGCTGATGGTGAATCTCGTGCTTACGTTGTCCGCTACGCCGCTGAAGATATTTTGAATTGGCAGACTGCCCGCATCAATGGCCGCAACGTGGTGACGATGGTGTCTCTTCGGGAATTTGTCGAACGGCCTGACGATGCTGATCCGTTCGCCGTGAAAATCACGGAGACCGTTCGAGTTTTGAAATTAGAAGTCCTTCCCGATGGTGGCACTCGCTATGTCGTCGAAGTCTGGCAACGTCTGCCTTCGGGCAATCGTGGTGGCATCGGTGGTTCGTTGTGGTCTGGCTTCTTTGGTCAAAAGTCCAGCCAGCCCAAGACGGAATGGACGCTGGTGGAAACTCGTGTCCCGCTTCGGCTCGGCAAACCTCTACCGCTGATTCCATTTGTCTTTCATGGTCCACGCAACGCTTTGCCCGACGTGGACAAGATGCCGCTCGCCGACATCATCTATGTGAACCTTGACCATTACCGCTTGGATGCCGACTATAAGCATGGGCTGCACTTCACCGCTTTGCCCACGGCTTGGGTCTCTGGCTTTGACAAGGATTCAGAACTTCGCATCGGCAGCAGCACAGCCTGGGTGGCTGAAACTCCTGGTGCCGTGGCTGGCTTCCTTGAGTTCAAAGGTCATGGTCTTTCCACGTTTGAGAATGCACAGAACCGTGATGAACGTCTCATGGCTGTGCTTGGCTCCCGAATGTTGGAAGACACCAAGCGTGTTGGTGAAACCGCTGATGCCATTGAACTCCGTCAAGCTGGTGAGAACAGCATCTTGATGACGCTCGCCTTGTCCTTGTCTGATTCCATTTCCCAAGTCCTTCGTTGGGTCTATTGGTGGAATAGCACTGAACAATATCCCGAAGATGTCAGTGAATCTCTCGTGCTGCTTCAGATCAACACTGACTTCACCGCCAAAGGTCTGACCAGTCTTGAACTCACTGCCATTGTCGGTGCCTGGCAAGCTGGAGCCATCTCGCAGGCCACCATGTTCGATCTCTTCCGCAAGGGTGAAGTCCTGCCCACTGGACGCACTGATGATGAAGAAAAGAATCTCGTCCAAGCTGGACAACCCAAAAACCAAAACGGTCAGCAGAATCCGACCGGGGTCTTTCCTAATGCTGGCACTACCCCGGCCGCAACCACGTCGCCAGCCGCAACCAACAACTAAAAATTTATGGCACTGAAAAATAAATACGCGAAGGCCGAGGAAATCCCGGCGGAATTGAAATCGTTTTACGTCGAGCGCGACGGCGCTTGGCTGCTGGACTCTGAACGCAACGAGGAATTGCGCCAGACGAACATCACCGTGATGAAGGAGCGGGACGCGCTGCTCAAGCGGTTTGAAGGCATTGATCCTGACGCCGTGCGTCAGCTCGCCGCCGAAAAGGCCCGGCTGGAAGAAGAGCAGCGTTTGAAGGACGGCAAGTTTCAGGAAGTGCTGGCTGACAAGCTCAAGGCGGCGGTCGGTCCCGTGGCCGCTGAGCGCGATGCGCTGAACGGCAAGCTTTCCGCTCTGCTGATTGATCAGGCCGTCGTCACCGAGGCCACCAAGCGCGGTCTGCGGCCGACAGCGATCCCTGACGCGACGGCCCGCGCGCGCGCGACTTTCAAGCTGGTGGGCGGTGTGCCCCAGGCTTTTGACGGCGAGACGGCCCGGATGGGCAAGGACGGTTTCTCGCCTTTGACTTTGGCTGAATGGGTGGATGCGTTGGTGTCTGACGCGCCGCACCTGTTTGAAGCAAACGCTGGTGGCGGTGCCGCCGGCTCAGGCTCCCGTGGGGCCGGTGGCGGTGTGGTGAATCCGTTCCGCAAGGAAACGTGGAACCTCACTGAACAAGTGAAACTGCAGATGCGTGATCCGGGCTTGGCGGCTCGGCTGCAAGCATCGGCCAACTGAAAAATTCAGCGGCGCTCGATTGAGTCGCCGCTACAAAACGAAAGAGCAAACTTATGGCTAAAACAGCCTTGGCAGACATTATCATTCCAAATGTATTTGAAAAATACGCGCTGGAACGCACGGCGGCAAAGTCCGCCCTGATCCAGAGCGGCATCGTCGAATTGAATCCTCATTTCGACGAATTGGCAGCCGGCGGCGGCAAGACGATTGAC